>CAZZNC010000170.1:0-5988 GCA_964655405.1 uncultured Anaerolineaceae bacterium
GCGGTGGCGTTTCCCGCTGCGCTTTTGGCGGGAATGCGCTAGACTGAGCGGGTATAAGCGCGGATTGGCACGAGCAGGAGACTTGACAATGACAATTTCCCTCAGCGCGGGCAAGTGGCGCGGGCTGCAAACGACAAGTAGCCCCGATCATCTTTTCACCATCCTGGCCTTTGACCAGCGCGGCAACTATCGCCGTCTATTGCCGGAAGGCACGCCCTACCCAACGGCGGTGGCGATCAAACGCGAGGTGGTTGCGGTGCTTTCCGCGCATACCAGCGCGGTGTTGCTGGACCCGATCTACGGGTTGGACGCGGCAATGCACATGCACGGTGGCAGCGGGTGGCTGATGGCATTGGAGAAAAGCGGCTACAGCGGCGACGCTACCGCCCGCGAGTTAACTTTTTTGGACGGCTGGTCGGTGGAAAAGATCAAGCGTGTGGGTGCTTCGGCGGTCAAGTTGTTGGTCTACTACCATCCCGACGCGGGCGCGTTGACCGAACGACTGGACGAAACGATCCGCCAAGTGGCCGTTGCATGTCGTCGTTATGACTTGCCGTTTTTCGTCGAGCCACTTTGCTACAGCCTGGATCCAAACGTCCCCAAGGCCAGCGCCGCCTTTGCCGAGAAACGCCCGCGCATCGTGCGCGAAACCATCCGCCGACTGAGCCGTTTGGGCGTGGACGTGATGAAGATGGAATTTCCCGTAGACGTGAACTTCGAGCGCGACAAAAACGTTTGGCGCGCCGCTTGTGAGGCGCTCAGCGAGGCCAGCGCCACGCCCTGGGCGCTGCTCAGCGCGGGAGTGGACTTTGACACGTTCGAGCAGCAGGCGCGTGTGGCCTTCCAAGCGGGCGCCTGTGGTTTTTTGGCGGGGCGTGCCATTTGGAAGGAGTGCATCCCCATGAGCACCACCGAACGCGCGCAGTTCCTGGCGCAAACGGCGACCGCGCGTGTCCAACGGTTGAGCGCATTGGCTGCCGAGTTCGCGCGCCCCTGGACGGACTTTTACACGCCGCCCGCCGCCGGTGAAGGATGGTTCACCACATACGCGGATTTTGCCGGACGGTAAGCATACGGTCAAAGCAGCGGGCCAATCGGTGTACCGGTTGGCCCGTTGTTGGTATCGTCGTGTTACGTGCGCAGCCTATTTGGCGAGCATTTCGGCCATGTCAACGAAATAGTCGGAAACCTCGCGCTGCTTGGTGGTGGCGTCTTCCAACGTCACCGTGCTGATTTCGCGCCCCTGCAAGCCCACCATGAAGCCGCTTTGCCCTTCCAACAGCAGCTCCACCGAACGCACGCCCATGCGCGTAGCTAGCAAGCGGTCGAAGGCGCTGGGGCTGCCGCCGCGCACCACATGCCCCAACACGGTCACACGCACTTCAAAGCCGACTTTTTGCGCTTCCAGATAGGCGGCCACCTCGTGGATTTTGGGCGTAGCGCCTTCCGCAATGACGCCCATGGCGTGGCTTTTGCCCTTCATATACGCTTCCTTGATGATGTCGTCCACCTCGTCCAAGGGGGTGGGGTGTTCGGGGATCAAGATGAACTCAGCGCCGCCGAGGATGCCGCCCATCGTTGCCAAATAGCCGCAATTGCGCCCCATCACCTCGATCAAAAAACAGCGTTCATGGCTGCTGGCAGTGTCGCGCAGCTTGTCTATGGCGTCGAGAATGGTGTTGAGCGCCGTATCAACGCCGATGCACATATCCGTTCCCCAGATGTCGTTGTCGATGCTGCCGGGGACGCCGACAACGGGGAAGCCGAGTTTGTGCAGCGCCAATGCCCCGCGCAAACTGCCGTCCCCACCGATCACCACCAGGCCGTCTATGCCGTGTTCGTTCAGCCGCCGCAAGCCGCGTTCTTGGCCTTCTTTGGTTTTGAATTCCTGGTTGCGGGCGGTTTGTAGGATGGTTCCGCCGCGTTGGATGATGCCGCTCACGTCGCGGCTGGTCATCAGCTCGAAGTCGCCCCCCAACATCCCCGAATAGCCCTGGCGAATACCGTAGGCTTCCACATCGTGCGCGGCTGCCGTGCGCACCACCGCACGCACCGCCGGATTCATCCCGGGGGCGTCGCCGCCGCTCGTCATAACTGCAATACGTCGCATCTTACCCATGCGTCCAGCTCCTCGATTGAGCGTGTTTGCTGTGAAGTGTCCCGCGCGCCTACTTGGCGCGCTTGGGAAAGACGGGGCGTGCTCGTAAGAGCAGCGCCCGCGTTCATTGATTATAACGCTTCCAGTGGTGGAAGGTTATTGTTTTTGTTGAACTTTGACAGACTCGGCCAGCGTCTTGAGCCGTCCACTGTAGAAGTTGTAAAGCGTCGTGTTGAGCGTCATGCTCCAGCGCACGCCCTGCCGTGCGTCCAGCGGCATCAGCCAGGTGATGCGGTAAACGTCTTGCGGCGAGGGAAATTTGTCGAAAACTTGTGCGCCGGTGTAAGGCTTGGCAACGTGGCTCAGCACGCCGCAAATGTTCCCGTCGTACTCAATGACGGTGGCGTCGGGCGGCGCTTGGCTGCGCACGGTGGCACATCTGAAATCTTGTTGCACGATCTCGGAAGGTTGCAGCGTGATCACGTCCCCGTTGAGCGAAACCATGAGCGGGTCGGCTTCCACAATGACGGGGGAAGGGCTGCTTTCCCAATCGTCCCAGTGACGCGCAGGGCTGGCGAAGGTCACTGCTTCTTCGAGCATATCGCGCCAGGTCGTCCAGTGCTCGTTGGTGGAGTCGGGCACGTACCAGGTGCGCGGCACGGTCAGCTCCAGCTCGTAAGGAGGCAGTTCCACCGTGAGCGTCTTTTCCCCAAAACGCCCGGGCAGATAGCGGGTTGGCAAGTCCAAGATGCCCAAGCTGTTGTTGCTGTAGCCCAGGCCGAAACAAGCCAGTGCCGGCAGCACAATCACCAGGAAAATCAGCAACAGACATCCCTGCCAACATCCGCAACCGACACAGCCGCACCCGGGCGCGGGCACGCTGCATCCCAAACAGCCGCGCCGCTCTTTACGTTCGATCACGCGCTCGCGCTCGATCACACGCTCGACGATCTGCGGTGCTTGCGGAGCGGGGGGCGGTGGTGGCGGTGGAGGAGGTGGAGGCGCGGTGCGTCCGGTGTTGAAGTCTGGCGCGCCACCGCCCACGAGGGAGGCTGGGTTGGGCAGTGGGGTGGCGCTGTAGCCCGGGTCGGACATGGAAACGCCGCCGACCACGATGGGGGGCGTTTGCGCAGGGGCACTCGGTGGCGTTGTGGGGGGAGCGGGTGCCGCTTGGGCGACCATCGTTGGCGGGACGGGTGAGGGTGGCAGCGGGATATTGTCGTTGGCCTGGGGCGCGGTGGTGGCGCGTTGTTGACGGAATTCGTCCAGGCGTTGCTGCGCGACTGTGTTTTCCGGATTGAGGCGCAGCGTGTTTTCCAAGGCGCGTTCGTACTCGTCCCAATCTTGAGCGACCGAAGCCAGCCAGAGCCAGGCGGCTTCGTGGTCGCCGTGCGTTTGCAAAAATTCCAACAGCAGCGTGCGAGCTTCAGCGCGCTGGCCGGACTGCGCGAGTTGGATCGCTTGGTGCAGTTGCGAGGACATGGGCTAGGCCTCCTGTGGGTAGGTGCGCGGCACGTGAAAGGGGCGCGCGCCGCTGGTGTTTGCTTGATTGTGCGCCGAACGTCGCAAAACGGCAAGCGCGGCGGGGGCGTGGTGGCGCCCAGATGGGATGCGATACGTTGTTTGGCATTACCGCACATGGTTGTCTCCTTTCACAGCGCCGCACTCGCCGCCACGACGCACGTTGACGTAGTGGCGAGCGCAGGCGGCAACTGTAACGTGCGCGCCTTGCCGTCGTTTCCTACGTGTATGAGGGTGCGGAGGCAGTCTTCCATGTCGGGGGTTAGCAAGAGCGCGCGCGGTGTGGCTTCTAGCAGGCGCGTTGCGCGGACTACGCGCTCATCGTTGGCGGCTTGTTCCACGCCAAAAGTGGGCGTGTAAAACCACAATGTGCCGTCTTCCATCTGATAGAAGCGGAATGCGCTTTCTCTGGAGCTGTGTAGTGTGGATAGGCGCGTTTCACGGTGGTAAGTGTATAGCCTATAAGCGTCCAAGTGTTCCGGCGCGACCCAACTGTAAAGGACTGTGCTCGCGTCCGTCCACGCGCTGCGGAGCGCCCATAGATCGCCGAACGCGATTTGCCCGCGCCGGACGATCGTTTCGTGTGTTTGGTTGGGGAAGTCCGTTTGCACCAACGCGACGTTGCAAGTGCGTGTTGGGGCACACGCTCCCAGGCGGTAGAAAAGCGCTTGTCCTCCGGTCGGCGAAAGCGAAAGATCCGTCACTCTGGCAAGGATTTCGGCGGGCCGTTCAGCGTCAGCCGAAAGATCGAGCAGCAACGTGAACACGTCATCGGGGTGATAGCACCAATCTTTGTCGGCGGGTTGTACGCTGACCGTGATCCATCGTTCGCTGTGTCTGCGCACTTCACCGATCTGTAAGGGGTTTTGTGCCCCGCACGTTCCTTCGCTGTGTGCCGTGCCATGCAGATCGTGTTGCGCCAACGGGCGATATGCGTTGCTTGCCATGTCCAAAAGCCCCAGCTCGTAAACCCCAAAGCACACCAAACCGCTGGTGACGGCGCAAAACGACCGTGTGCTGAGCAACAACAAGCGCCCTTGCCCCAGCGCCCACACACACCACAGCCGTTGGGCAAGTGGGCGCGACATGGCCTCAGCAGCAAGCTCCGTTCCCAACGTGCGCTGCATGAGCGCGCGTTCTTGCGGGGAAAGCGTTTCCCCAACGGTTGCGGCGGTGTGTTCATCGGGCGCCCACAGTGTGTGCGCTTGATCCGTTTGTGTGTTCCACATCCACAGCGTGCCGGATGGTGTGTCGGGGGTTTGCACGATGAGATACAACAGCGTTTCGCCCGCGTCCTGAGCGCTTGTGCTGCGTGGAGACGCGCTGCCCGCGACCAGGGGCAACAGCCATAGCAGCGCCAAAATCAGCCGTGCGCGCATCATTCCCCTCCTACGGAAACGCCACCGCACGCAGCGCGTCCGCTTCGTAGTCCAAAATCCAGGCCGAACCGTCCGCCATCTCGACCAGCGCCAGGCTGCCGCTGGGGAAAGTGCGCACACGCACCGGCGCGATGCCTGTGGTCGCCAGCGTGCTTTGCAGCTTGCGCCAAGAACCGTTGCGTGCATCTTGCAACACAAAATCGCCGCGTATGGTCACCCACAGATAGGCGCTTTCCCCGCTCACCAGATGCACGCTCAAGCGGTTGGGCGCGGCGGCGACCGGTGGCAGCGCGACCGGCGGCGTAAAGGCGCGGTCGGCCAGCTTGAAGAGCATCACGTCGCCCATGCCCTTGTTGGCGACCATGACGCGCGTTCCCCCCGCGTCCCAGGGAAAGCCGAGCGGACGTTGCTCGTCGGAAACGTACACCGCGCCCCCGGGCAGCCAAATTTCCTGACGATCCCACCCGTTGGGGCGCATGGTGAAAAGGTGCGCCTGGCGTGCGCCGTTTGCCCCACTGACCAGCCGAAAAACGTTGAGCTGCGCGCCGCCTGCCGCCCAGCCGATATGCTGCCCCTCGCCCAAGATGTACAGCTCGTCGGTTTCCAGGTTGGCGACGTACACATGGAAACGAAAACACGCGCTCGCCCCGCAACGGTCGCGGTAGGCGGCCACAAAGGCGATATGCGTGCCCGCCGGCGACCAGACCACCTCGGCCAGGTATACCTGCCAGGGATCGGGTTCGCTTTCGGCGTACCAATCCTCCGAGGGCGGGATCGAGCTGTGTTGGGAGAAGGGGAAGAGCACCTGCTCGCCCCCGTCCGCGCTCAACACGCTGACCGTGCTCGTGCCGACGCGCTCCGGTATGACCGTGCGGCAGCGTGGCACGAGCAGATGCTGGTGGCGCACCAAAACCAGCCGATCCCCGCTCGGCGCGGGGTAAAAGTCGTATTCGGACGTGGGCAACGGCAAGGCGAGTGCCTGCTCAAAGC
>CAZZNC010000171.1:0-5959 GCA_964655405.1 uncultured Anaerolineaceae bacterium
TGCGCGTGTCCAACTTGTACAAGGTGATCGTCACCGGCCCTTTCAACTCCGGCAAAACGGCGTTCATCTGCACGATCTCGGATATCGAGGTGGTGACCACCGAACGCAAGATCACCACCGAGGATCGCGGCATCAAAGCCGAAACAACAGTGGCGATGGATTACGGGCGCGTGGTGCTGGATAGTAAAATCCTGCATCTGAACGGCACGCCGGGGCAAGCACGCTTCGATTTCATGTGGGAAATTCTAGCGCGGGAAATGGACGGCTTCATCGTGCTGGTAGACAGCACCGATCCGTTTTCTTTCCCCGACGCTGCCGAGCTGATCCAGTTATTTTCCAGTTTCCACGATGTGCCGTACTTGGTGGCCGCCAACAAAACCGATATGGACGACGCGGTCAGCTTGGCGGAAGTACGGCGGCGCGTGAACACAGGGGACGACATCACGGTCATGCCTTGCGTAGCATTGGAAAAATCCAGCGTGCGCCAGGTGTTGCTGCAAATCATCGAGTTGATCGACCAACAACGCTATCTTTGAACGCCCCCCGCTCAGAACACAGCCGCGCCAGGCCTCTTCCCGAGGCCTGGCGCGTTGAGCATTCGGCAACGCACGGGACGCGCGCCGTCTCATTCCTCCGATGTATCATCCGGCAGCGCGCGCAGCGCGTCCAGAGCGGCCCGAGCGGAGACACGTTGCGGTTCGGCCCAGCCTTCCTCGCTGGTCATGCGCACCAGATGCGCGCGAATAGCAACGCGCTCCTCAACCGCCAACGCTTCCCACGCTTCCAGCACACGGGCAGGGTCACGGCTGAGCATGTTTTCCCAAAAAATGTCGGGATCATTCTTCATCGTGGTTGCTCTTTCGCCGCTTGCGGTTGGGCGGCGCTTTCGGAGGTTTCCCGTCCCTGCTCAGCGTAGCGCATCGCCGCACCGATAAAGGCCCGGAACAAAGGATGCGGACGATTCGGGTGGCTCTGGAATTCCGGATGGAATTGGCTGCCCAGCATGAACGGATGATCTGCCAACTCTAGAATCTCCACCAACCGACCATCCGGACTAAGGCCGCTGAAACACGCGCCAGCCTGCTCGAACATCTGCCGATAGCGGTTGTTGAACTCAAAACGGTGGCGGTGGCGTTCGTGAACGAGCTTCTCTCCATACGCACGAGCCGCCAAAGAGTTCGGCGTCAGCACGCACGGATAGGCGCCCAACCGCATCGTGCCCCCCATTTCGGAAATATGGTGCTGATCCGGCATCAGATCAATGATCGGGTGCTGACAGGAAGCGTCATACTCGGTGCTGTTGGCGTCTTCCAAGCCCAACACATCGCGCGCAAACTCGATGCTCATCACCTGCATTCCCAAACACAGCCCCAAATAGGGCACGCGGTGCGTGCGCGCATATTCCGCCGCCCGAATCTTGCCTTCTACGCCACGATAGCCGAAGCCCCCCGGCACCACAATGCCGCTCACGCTTTCCAGCGCGTCCCAGCCTTTGCCTTTTTCCAAATCGCCGGAATTCACCCACGCGATCTCCAGTTTGCGATCATGGGAAAGCGCAGCATGGGAAAGCGCTTCCTTCACGCTGATATACGCATCGCGCAGCTCGGTATATTTGCCCACGATGGCAACGCGGATCGGATCTTTCAAATTGCGCATCCGCGCCACCATGCCGCGCCAGGTGTCCAGTTGTGGGGCGGCGGTTTGCAAATGAAGCTGTTCGACGACATAGTCCCCTAAGCCAAGTTTTTCCAGCACCAACGGCACATCATAGATGGTGTCGCTGGTTTCCAGCGGGATCACGGCGCGCGGTTCTACGTCGCAAAACAGCGCAATTTTGTCAATGATCTCTTGGTGGACGGGATGATCGGTGCGTGCAATGATCACTTGCGGCTGAATACCGATGCTGCGCAGTTCGCGCACGCTGTGTTGCGTAGGCTTGGTTTTCAACTCGCCGGTTGCGCCGATATAAGGCAGAAAGGTCACGTGCACGTAGAGCGTGTTTTCGCGGCCCACATCGGTGCGCATCTGGCGCAGCGCCTCAAAGAAAGGCTGGCCCTCAATATCCCCCACCGTGCCGCCCACTTCCACGATCACGACTTCTGCTTGCGTATGTTTGCCCACCAGGGCTACGCGGCGTTTGATCTCGCTGGTGATGTGGGGAATAACCTGAATCGTGCCGCCGAGATAATCGCCGCGCCGTTCCTTGCCGATCACTTCAGCGTAGATCTGGCCGGTGGTAACATTGCACGTTTGGTCGAGGCTTTCGTCAATAAAGCGTTCGTAATGCCCCAAGTCGAGGTCAGTTTCCGCGCCGTCCACTGTGACAAAAACTTCGCCGTGCTGATAGGGACTCATGGTGCCCGGATCCACATTGAGGTAGGGATCGAGCTTCTGGATAGCAACTTTGACGCCGCGCGCTTTCAACAAGCGCCCGATAGCCGCCGCGGTGACCCCTTTCCCCACCGAGCTGACGACACCACCTGTGCAAAAGATGTATTTGGGCATAGTGACTCCGTGTAGCTGCCTTATAACGTGAAACGGGGAAGCGGACCGAAACACCGCTCCCCGCTAGGCGGGTTTTCATCGATTGGAGAAACTACGCTGCACGGATGATCAGACCAATTTTTCCAAATCACTGGCAGCGCGTTTCATATCCAGAAAAACCAACCCCAACTTAGCCTTTTCGCGCACCAGTGCCGTGAGCACCGCTTCTTCTCCAATAGACATGAGGATAACGAAGCCTTTGGCGCCGCGCACGTACACTTGGTCAAGGTCCCCGCGCCCCAACTCATTGGAAATGCGCTCACCCAGTGAAAGCATGGCAGCAGACATCGCGGAAACGCGGTCATCTTCTACGCCCGCAGGCAATGACGAAGCCATAATCAGCCCGTCCACGCTGACAACTGCCGACGCTTCGATGTCAGGCGTGCCGGCCTGGAGATCGCGCAAACGGTCGTGCATAAGTTCTGTCCGCGATTTTGCCATAGATCGCGCTCCTTTCCCGTTCGGGGACACCTGATAAAAACCCAGGAATGATGTTCAAGGTTATCTGTTTTTCTGGCCACTTCAAGTGTACATCAATCGCGGGAAATGTGCATCATCACAATCTGCATATCTGCACAGAAACAGCTCTGGCACAGTCAGCTTGCGGGTAAGAGAGCCGCTTGCGTTGATAGTGCGCCCGCCATTACACCATTCCGCCGAAATCAAGATGTGTAAGGCCCTGGAAACAAACTCAGAAAAGAAGCCGTCCTCGCATACACACCGCCACGCATCTTACCACGCATTGCCGGCCCGTTCCAAGGGCCTATTTCCTTCTTAATGAGCGTGAATTTTCGGCGCATATGCCAGTTTACAAAGCCCCTAAAACAGTGCTATACTAAGGTACCCTAGCCTAGGATGCACCGGATCGCCTTGTTGGCGGTCTCTTGTTTTTTAGCTTTTGGGGAACCCATACACAACCGTATAAAATGCACACGTAGACACAGCGAGGGCTGTGTTTTTGTACATCGCGGGGCGCTCCTACGCCCCAATGACACTCTACACGCACACACGGAGGCGCGGGATGGATGAGGAAGTCCAATACCTGACACCTGAAGGGCTGAAAGAGTACGAAAAACGCCTGAATTATTTGCGCAACGTGCGCCGCCAAGAAGTAGCAGAACGTTTGCGCCTGGCGTTGGAAGAAGGCGGAGATCTGGTCGAAAATGCCGAATACGAAGACGCCAAGAACGAACAGGCGTTCATCGAAGGCGAGATCATGCGCCTGGAAAAACTGCTCAGCAACGCGCGCATCATCGAAAACACCGGCCCAAAAGATAGGGTCAGCCTGGGCGATACCGTCACCATTCAGGAAGTAGGCAGCGACACGTTGGAAGAATATACGCTCGTGGGCGCCGCAGAAGCCAACCCCCGTGCAGGGCGCATTTCACACAAAAGCCCCCTCGGGCGTGCGCTGATGGGTCAGCGCGTGGGCGACCGTGTGGAAGTGGAAGCACCGGACGGCGTCATCGAGTTCGAGATCAAAGCCATCGAATAAACCGCGCGCTTTCCGGCGGTTTGTGTTCCCGCCCATGCTGGCGCCTGCTTGCGTGGGCGTTGTCTTGTCTGCCTGTTGAGCCAAAAACAAGCGCTTTTTCCAGCCTTTGTGCCAAGGAGAAAACACCCTATGTGGCAACCCAGCAACACCCCCGAACGCGACCGTTTGCGCAAGCTCCAAGAGCTGCTAGAAACGGGCGTTTCACCCTACCCGAACCGTGTCCAGCGCACCCACACCACCGCCGAGGCCGTCGCCGCCTTTGAAGCGGTGGAAGACGCCGACCATCAAACGCCCGAACCCGTCCGTGTGACGGTGTGCGGGCGCATCGTGCGGCAGAACCTCAAAGGCAAAGTGTACTTCGCGCACATCGAAGACGGCGCGGGCCGCTTGCAGCTTTTCGTGCGCATCAACGCTGTAGGCGAGCCAACCTACGACATGATCCGCCACCAAATTGACCTGGGCGATTTCGTACAAGCCAGCGGCACCATGATGCGCACCCGACGCGGCGAGATCAGCGTGTTGGTGGACGGGTTCGAGTTGCTCGCCAAAGCACTCAGCCCTCTGCCCGTGATCAAAGAACGCACACTGGAAGACGGCACGGTCGAGCGTTACGGCACATTCAGCGACGTGGAAGAACGCTACCGCCAGCGTTACGCGGACTTGGCCGTCAACCCACACGTGCGCGACGTGTTCCGCAAGCGGGCACGTGCGGTGCGGGCGCTGCGTGAATTTTTGGACGCGGAGGGCTATTTGGAAGTGGAAACGCCCATCTTGCAACCTATCTACGGCGGGGCTGCGGCGCGCCCCTTTGTGACACACCACAACCAGCTGCACCAAGACCTATACCTGCGCATCAGCTTTGAGCTGTACCTCAAACGGCTGCTGGTGGGCATGTACGACGCTGTATACGAGATCGGGCGCGACTTCCGCAACGAGGGCGTGAGCTTCAAACACAACCCAGAATTCACCCAGTTGGAATTTTACGCGGCTTACACCGACTATCACGGCATGATGGACATCACCGAGCGCATGGTCGCCCATGTGGCCGAGCAAGTGCACGGCAGCACACACATTCCCTACCAGGGGCACACCATCGAATTTGCCCCCCCCTGGCAACGGATCACATTGCGGGATGCAATCCGCGAACATACCGGCATTGACTACATGGAACACCGCGACGCGGCATCGCTGTTCCAAGCCATGCAAGCAGCAGGCATCCATGCCGCGCCCGAGGCCACCTGGGGCAAGCTGGTAGACACGCTGTTGGGCGAAGTGGAACCCACGTTGATTCAGCCCACGTTCATCTTGGACTATCCGCGTGACATTTCGCCCTTCGCCAAGCGCGTGCCCGGAGACGATTTCCACGTGGAACGCTTCGAGCTTTTCATCGGAGGGATGGAAACGGGCAACGCCTTTACGGAACTCAACGATCCGCTCGACCAGGAAGCGCGCTTCTTGGAAATGCAGAAGCTCTACCATGCGGACGACGAAGAGGCGACTCCGCTCGACGAGGATTACTTGCGCGCCATGCGCTACGGGATGCCGCCTTGTGGGGGGTGTGGAATCGGCGTGGATCGGTTGGTGATGCTGATGACCGACCAAAACTCGATCCGCGAAGTTCTGCTCTTCCCGCATCTGCGCGAACGGCGCTAGGCGCGCGCGCCGACGTGGAACAAACGAGCCGGAGAGGATTATGCTCTCCGGCTCGTTGTATCTTCATGGCGCTTTGCTGATGTTGGCTATTTGATGCGCGCCAAGATGTCGTCTTCGTTCATCAGCAAATACGTTTTGCCTTCATACTTGATCTCGGTGCCCGTATACTTGGGGAACAAAACGCGATCCCCCCCCTTCAGGTCGGTTACCATTTCTTCTTCGTCGCCAACAGCCTCGATGGTGCCCTGCTGAGGTCTTTCTTTCGCG
>CAZZNC010000172.1:0-5916 GCA_964655405.1 uncultured Anaerolineaceae bacterium
CTCATTGTACCGCAAAGTGCAGCTTGTCTTCTGGAGTAACGTCGTATGTCTTTGTCACATAAGCGCAGCCGCCAGCGCGCAACGTTGATTGGGGCGGCTATCGGAATCGTAATTATCGTAACATTTGTGTTGAGCTTGATTGCACCCGGCTCAAACCGCAACAAGAACAGCTCTCCAGACGATCCATTCATCACATTGTTTCCAACGTCCACCATTGTCCCCACGCCCGAACCCGATCCGCAGGTGGTCGGCGGAACGCCGTATATTCACCGGAGCGGACTTTTTCGGGTCTTTCGTCCATCAGGGCAAGATTGGACGCTGAGCGAAAATGCGTCGGTCAACGCCAGCGCGGTTGCCAGTGTGGTGATCCAAAACCCTCGTCGTCTGGTTGTCGTGCATAACTATATCCGACCCAATGTGGAATATGAAACGCCACAGGCGCTGAGTGAGAATTTTCTAACACCGCAGCACTTCGCGGGCGCCTGGCAAGATTACGACCATTGGGAAGAAACCGCCCGCACTATCCAAGACGATAAAGTGATCGTGGACTTTCAGCTCAACCAAGCGAACATCACTTACACAGCGCGTGTGGCCTACTGGGTGCAAAACGGCTGGCTCTTCGTGGTACGTGTGGTCATTCCGGCCAACAACCCGTTGCTGCTGGATCGCTTGTTCACGCAGGTGGTGGCGGGATTCGTGGTTTTCGACGAGCTGATGGCGCTGCCCGCTGACTGGACGGCCCAAGTTGATCAACAGTTCGGGTACATTTTGCGTCACCCCAACGACTGGCAGCATGTGGCGGGGGATGTGGGGCGTCCGGTGACGTTCACCGTGCAAACAGACACCGGACTTTTGCGTGTACGCACATGGGCAGAACCCGACCAGCCGTTGGCAGACGAAGACGCAGCACGCGCTTGGCTGGCGGAAAATCGGGACAACGCGGAGGTGCTGAGCGTGCAGGAAACCCAACGAGGCGAGGGCGCCGGTTTTGCGCTGGCATACACCTTCACAAACACCACTGGCGATCCACAAAGCGGTTTGTTGCTGTTGTTGAACGACGCAGCAGGGACGCTTTTCGTGGCCGATTTACAAATTCCGACAGCGGAACTCGACTTGCTCAGCGCAGACACCGCCGAAACGCTCGACGAGGCGACATTGGCAGCGCGGCAGGCTCTGCTAGACGGGTTCTGGGTGTTGGCGGAGGATTTACGCGAAACAACGGAGTGACGTGATCGCACCGAGATAAAGAAAACCGCCAGCCGATACGGTTGGCGGTTTTTCGTTTGGCGTGCCTGGAGGGATTCGAACCCACGACCCCTTGTTCCGTAGACAAGTGCTCTAATCCACTGAGCTACAGGCACGTACCTAATGCGCCAACATGATAGCACAAGGGAAAGGGCTTGACAAGAGTTTTTTGCGCGCATTGCAGAGGGCAAAAACGCCCGCAGAAGCAGCGCGACAACACGCGATGCACAGTCCGGCAAGGACAAGCCGGCAACACCGGCCCAAATTTGCGCTACAATGAAAAGTGCGGAGACCAACAGAGGGGCAAATGGACGCATGACAGAGCCAATGACATCAGCTTTCAGCACAGTATGGGTCGTTGCGGGGCGCGTCGTTCACGCACCGCCTTCCGGCGTGCTCATCGAACGTGCGCCCAAACACGCAGCGCGCAGCCGTGAACAAGATATGTTCGCCGTGCTGCTTTCACCGGCAGCCGATTACCGCGCACCGGCGACATTCTTCGAGGAGCTGGCGCGGATGGCCGCCGACGTGTATTTCGGCAGCAGCGGCAGTGTCACCGGAGGGCTGCGCGAGGCGTTGTCGGCGCTCAACGCGAAGCTGCACGCAGAAAACACCCCGTGCCTCGTCCATGCGCTGACCATCGCGCTGCACGGGAACGCGCTTTACGCCGCTCGCAGTGGGGAAAGTTTCTTGGCGCTGTTGCAATGGCCCAACCTGGTCACCTTTCCCGAAGACCGACGCGATCCGTTGGCGCTAGGTTTGCGTCCGCTGGGCAGCGCCAATGAGCCAGATATGGACTTTGCGCGCTATACGGTCGCGCCCAAGCAAACCATGCTGCTGGCCGACTCCGGCTTGGCCCAGTGCTTGGATGGGGAGCTGCGCACTGCACTCAGCGCGGAAAACGTGGCGGGCATGGCGGGCAGGCTCAAGGCGCTGGCGGGCAGCCAAACGGTGGCCTGCGTGCTGCGCTTCCTGTCGCCGGAAACGCCCGACCCGAGCGGTCAGCGCCCGCAAGCCAGCGGACGCGCTCCGCGCCCCGCGCCGGTGAGCGCCCCGCCCACCCCCGCGCCCCAACCCGAACCCGTCGCGCCGTCGCCTGCTGCACCTATCGCCGCGCCGCCACAGCCTGAACCCGCGCCGTCGGTGGAAGCGACGCCGGAAACCGCGCCGAGCGAGCCGCCCGCGCTGCCACGCGCGCCCAAGTTGCGCCGTCCGGACGTGATCCCGCGCACAGCGGAACGGCTGCGCGTGACAGGACGCACAGCGGTGCGCAGCGTGTTGGCGGCGCTGCTGGCCGTGGTGACGTTCTTTTCCGAGGCATTGGAGCGGCTTATCCCTACACCGAAAGAAGAAGGCAGGCAAGGCATCCCGACCAACGTGGCCGTGGGGATGGCTGTGGTCATTCCGCTGGTGATCGTGATCGTGGTGGTCGGGCTGACACTTTCCAACCAGGGCAAAGGTGAGTTCCAATACACGCTCGACCGCGCCAAGACAACCCACCAAGAGGCGCTGGCGCTTTCCGGCGGAGCGTGTGACAACGTGGCGTTACGTCCGTTGTGGACGGAAGTGCTGCGCCTGGCTGAGCAAGCGGGCCACTACCGTCCCGACGACCCGGACGTGCTCGTGATTAGCGCGGACGCGCGCAACTATTTGGATTGCTTCGACAAAGTGGAACGCCGCGACGTGATGGTGTTGCACGAATTTGCAGAAGACGCCGAGTTGGTTGGGCCGGTGGTCGCCAATGGCGTTGACCTGTACACACTCGACCGCGCCAACGGAGAGATCTATCACGACACGCTCAACGAAAGCGGCGACCAACTGACCACCGCCGGCGAAGAACCGATCATCTGGACGGGGCAAGTGATCAGCGGTGCCAATGGCACGTTCACCGTTGGCGACCTGCTGGATATCGAATGGCTGGACAGCGGCGGCACGGCACATGACAACGTGCTGATCGCGCTCGACCGTGACGGCGTGTTGGTGGCCTATTCGCCCACCTTCTTTGCCACCGCGCAGCAACTGGTCACCGAAGGACGCTGGGTGCGCCCGACTGCGCTGGCCGTGTTTCGCACCAACATCTACGTGCTGGACACGGGCGCGAACCAAATTTGGCGTTATGTGCCGCCGGCGGGCGTGCGCGCCTATTCCAGCGCGCCGGAAGAATACTTCAACGGGGACGAACTGCCGGACTTGCACGACGCGGTAGACTTCGGCATCAGCGACGAGGGCGCGGTCTATATCCTTTTCCGTGACGGCACGGTGAAAAAGTACCGCCGCAACGTGCAAGCCATCGTCGAAGAACAGCCCTTTGAGTACCGCGAACGTCCCGCCGGTGCCCTGACGAGCGGCGTGGCGATCTTTGTGGACAACGACCCGCTTTCGCGCCAACTCTACGTCCTGGATGCAGAAAGCCGCACCGTCTACGAAACGCTATGGGGCGGCAAGTTCCGGCGCGGCTACCGTCCGCGCAACCAGCCGGACGCCTTCACCGGCTTGAGCGGCTTTTACGCCGACGCGGTCATGCGTAACAACATGTACGCATTGGCGGGCAACAAGCTCTATTGGTTCGCGCGCAATCCCTGAGCGTGGGGCAAACGTGCGGCACACGCGGGCGTTTTCCGCTCCGCGCAGGGCCGCACGTGCGTTATAATGCGCAGCGGAAATGGGGGCATTCGGGTTTTGGGGCGGGCAGCCCCCCCAGAGCCGAATGCGCTCGCGGAAATTTGCGGCGCGGAGGGGATGAACAATGCGCGTTCCTCAATGGTTCTTGTTGGTGTGGGTGGTCGGGATCACGATAGTAGCGGTGGCCGCTTCGGCTTTCGCCTATACGTTCGTGCGTGACCGCGCCGGTGAGCTGGACCGCGTGTTGGAGCTGCCGGACCCGCCCCAATTGGGACGGCCCGCACAAGAAGCGCCCACCGTCACCCCGCCGCCTGCGCCTGCTGACGCTGTCGCCACACCGCAAGCCGCCGACAATGGAGAAACCACCGCCGTCAGCGCCACGCCCGCCGAAGAGGAACTGCTCGGCACATGGCAAGACCCGCGCCGTGTCTCGGTGTTGCTGCTGGGCATTGACCAGCGCAAAGGCGAACAAGGCACCTTTCCCACCGATACAATCATCCTCTTTTCGCTCGATCCGGTGGGCAAGACAGCGGCCATTCTCAGCATCCCGCGCGATCTGTGGGTGGAGTATCCCGGGTTGGGACAGTCCGGTCGCATCAACGGCGCCAACATCATCGGTGATGAGATCAGTTACCCGGGCGGCGGCGGGCCAGCTTACGCCGTGAAGACGGCAGAAAATTTGCTCGGCGTGCCTATTCAATATTATGTGCTGATCAATTTCGAGGTCTTCTATGCGCTGGTGGACGCCGTCGGGCCTATCGAAGTTTGCCCCACCGCGCCCATCCACGATGAGCAGTATCCAAACGGCAGCTACGGTTATATGACCGTTCACTTTGACCCAGGGTGCCAGGAACTCGACGCCGAGCGGTTGCTGCAATACGCGCGCGTGCGGCACGGCGACGACCAGGGCGACATTGGCCGCTCGGCGCGTCAGCAGGAAGTGATCCTGAAAATCCGCCAAAAGGTGCTCAGCGTGGGCGGGGTTTCGGCGCTCTTGCCCCAAATCACCACGCTATGGGAATCGATGCAGGACAACATCCGCACCAATTTTACGTTTGAAGACATGATGCGGCTGGCGCGCACGGCTGAGGATGTGCCGGACGCGGAAATCCGCCGCGCGCAAATTTCGTTCGACGAAGTGTTCCTCAGCACAAGTCCGGACGGGGACGAAGTATTGATCCCCATCGCCAGCGACATCCGCTTGTTAATCGAAGACCTCTTCCGTCCGCCGGGGACGCCTTCGACGCGGCAACCGTAGATGTTCGGCGCTGGGTTTTGCCTGGCCGTTGACGCTCTTCGTCGCCCATGCTAGACTAAAAAACGGCGAGGAAATACACTCGCATAGGGGGCAGTGGCGGAACGGTAGACGCCGCGGACTTAAAATCCGCTGAGGGTAACCTCGTGTGAGTTCGAATCTCACCTGCCCTACTGTATAGGCCGTAGAAAAAGTGCCCGAACAGGCACTTTTTGTTTGCAAGCGCGCTTGTGCGCGGGATGACACGCCATGAACCAAGCTCTGACCCGACAACGTGTGCATATTCGCTTCGGCAAATTTGCGGTGCTGCGTTTCATAGGGCATCTCGACCTCGCCACCGCATGGGAACGCACGCTACGCCGCGCCGATGTGCCGTTGGAATATACGCAAGGCTTCAACCCGCGCCCGCGACTGCAATTTGCCGCTGCGCTGCCTTTGGGACTGAGCAGCGAATGGGAATATCTCGACGTGTGGCTCACAGCGCGCCTGGAAGACGGTTTTCCGCAAGCATGGGCCGAGCGCTTGCAGGAAAAAGCCCCAACGGGGCTGCGCATCTACACGCTGGCCGAAGTACCGATCCGTGCACAGGCTCTGCCGCCCCAAGTGACCAGCGCCGAATACGTGTTGACCCCGCGTGACGCCACACTGTCCCCCGACAAGCTGCGCGCTCGTGCCGAATCGCTGTTGGCTCGCGAGCACATCGAGCGCGTGCGCCGCAAAAAAAGCTACGATCTGCGCCCGCTTGTCTACGATTTGCACCTGGACGCGGAAGGGCATTTGGTGGCTTGGCTCAG
>CAZZNC010000173.1:0-5915 GCA_964655405.1 uncultured Anaerolineaceae bacterium
GGTGGACACGGAGCAGTCGAACGAGTCGCTGGAGCTGGCCGCCGAGCGCCTGTCTCTGTTCGGCGAACGTGCCACACTGCGCCACGCCAGCTACACACAGCTCGGCGACCTGGTGCCCGCGTGGTTGGACGCGCTCGGCGCAGACGTGGGCGGCGTGGACGGCATTTTGCTGGACTTGGGGCTTTCCTCAATGCAACTGGACGATCCGGCGCGCGGCTTTGCCTTCCGCAATGAAGGGCCGCTCGATATGCGATTCGACCCCACGCAAGGCGCGCTGACGGCAGAAGAGATCGTCAACACATGGAACGCCGAGGAAATCGCGGACGTGCTTTTCCGCTACGGCGAGGAACGCCACAGCCGCCGCATTGCGCGCGCCATCGTCGCCGCGCGCCCGCTCACCAACACGCACCAGCTCGCGGAGGTGGTAGCGGGGGCGGTGCGCGGCCCGCGTCAGAAGATCCACCCTGCCACGCGCACCTTTCAGGCGCTGCGCATTGCGGTCAATGACGAGTTGGGCGCTTTGGAGCGCGTGTTGCCGGTGGCGATAGGGTTGTTGCGGCCAGGGGGACGCTTGGCGGTGATCAGCTTCCACAGCCTGGAGGATCGCATCGTCAAGCGCCTTTTTCGTCGGGAAGCCACCGATTGCCTGTGCCCGCCGCAGCAGCCGGTTTGCACGTGTGAGCATGTGGCGCGGGTGCGCCTGGTCACGCGCAAGCCCGTCCGCGCCACCGAGCAGGAAATCCGCGCCAACCCGCGCAGTCGTAGCGCGCGTTTGCGCGTGGCCGAGCGGCTGGGCGTATAATGGGGGCAGGCAAACGCAGCACGAGGAGCAAGCCATGAGCATCACGCGCCAAGTGATTTTGCATCCCGCCGAAGAGGGCGGCTATTGGGTGGAAGTGCCCAGCCTGCCGGGGTGTTTCAGCCAGGGCGAAACGCGCGAAGAGGCGTTGGAGAACATCAAAGAAGCCATCGCGCTATACATCCAAGACTTGCAAGAAGCCGGAGAAACGCCCCACTTCCCCCCCTCTTGGCGCTGACAAGCTCGCTTTAGCTGCGCCCTACCCCTCGCCGGACATCCCTTCACACTTCGCGGGGCATTCGAACCTGGGGGCGCTGCCCGCCCCAAAACCCGAATGCACTCACTTCACCCTGGATTTGGGCGCGGGATTGCGGTATGATACCGCTCGCAAAATCGCTGATCAAGGAAGGCCTGGGACGATGAAGGTCATACTCAAAGAATACATCTACAAGCACGGTGTGGCGGGTGACGTGGTAGACGTTGCGAACGGCTTCGCACGCAACTTTTTGTTCCCGCGCGGCCTGGCGATCAAAGCCACGCCGGGGGCGCTGCGCGCCAACCAAAAGCTGATCGAGCGCGCGCGCGAAAACCGCGAACGCTTGTTGGCGATGGAAAACGAAGCCGCTGCCAAAATTGACGGCGTGGAGTTGGTCTTCGGCGTCAAGGCGGGCAAGAACAACAAACTTTACGGCTCGGTGACCACGCGCGACATCGCCGCCGCGTTGCAAGAAAAAGCCGGCGTGGACATCAACCGCCGCCGCATCAGCGAACGCCCCTTGCGTGAACTGGGCGTGCATGAAGTGCCCGTGCGCTTCAGCGGTGAAGTTTCGCCCGTGCTTCGCGTGGTGCTCGTGCGCGAAGAAGAGGTTGATGCCTACAAACGTGGCGAATTGGTGGACTCTCTGGTGGATTTGGGCTTCCAAAAGCGCCCGGGCGCCGAACCCGAAGAACCCGAAGCCGAAGAAGAAACCGCCGCAGAAGCTGAGGCCGAAGACGTGGCACCGGCCACCCCAGAAGCCGAAGCTGCCGAAAGCGCAGCCGCCGAGGCTTAAGGGCCACGCCATTTGCGCGGTCGGTTGACGTACACAGGCGCATATCAAGCGTACAGGAGCGGGTGCTGGAAAAACACCCGCTTTTCGCTATAATCCCCGCCAGTAGGTGGAGAGGCGTCGTGAACGAAGCAGAATTGATCGGACAGCGCTTGCGTGAAGCGCGCGAGGCGCGCGAACTGTCGCTCGAAGAAGCGGGCCAAGCCACACGCATCCGCATCAAATACCTTGAAGCGCTGGAAGCCGGCGACTATTCGGCCATGACGCCTGTACAGGCGCAAGGTTTCTTGCGCAACTACGCGCGTTATTTGGGGCTGGATATTGCGCTGTTGCTGGCAGAGTTGGAAGGTGCGGGCAAAGGACGCAAACGGCGCCGCCCGCCCTTGCCGCTTGCAGCAGCCAGCTCTCAGCCCACCCCTCCGGTTGTCCAGTCCCCCTCGCCGGTGGGGAACACACCACGCCCCCGCCCCATCCGCCGCAAACGCAGCGCTTTGGCGCAAATGTTCACCGTGCTAATCGCCGGCGGATTGGTGATCGCGTTGGTGCTGGGCGGCAAATACGCGCTGGATCAATGGGCCACGCAAGAAACCCAGCCGCTGTTGCCCAATCTCAACACCCCCACCCAAACGCCGGACACCGCAGCCGCCCCCCAACTCACCGAAGACGCCGCCGCGCAGCCTGCCGTTGACCAAACGGGCACGCCGCTCACACAAAACACCCCCATTTACACGCCCCCCACCCTCACCGGCACAGGCGTCACCGTCTTGATCGAAGTTTCGCGCCGCGCCTGGGTGAGCGTGGAAGCCGACGGCCTGGTCGTTTACGAAGGCGCGGTCGAACCCGGGGTGCTGCTCAATTACACCGGTCAGCAAAGCGTCAATGTGCGCACCAACGACGCGGGCGCACTGCAATTGACGGTCAACAATCAACCGCAAGGCCCGTTGGGAGGACGCGGGGAGCTTTTCGACCAGACCTTTTCGCTGAGCGGTGCAGCGTCAGGGGGCAACACAGCGCCGACGCTCGCCCCTGGCGGCGAAACCAGCGCTCTCCCGCTCACAGCGTCGCCGACCGAGGCGACGTTATTGTTTACGCCCACGCCAACTTTGCCGCTCGACCCCGGCGACGGCAGCGTCTTGGCCGCCGTTAGCCAAACCCCGCCGCCTGCCAGCGCCACACCAACCGCCACGCGCACCACGCCACCTACACCTAGCCCAACGCCCAGCGCCACCACAACAACCGCATCACCAACCACACAAGCTGCGCCGACCATCGCACGCAGCCGCACACCGTCCACCACGCCGAGCCGCACCCCCAGCCCGACCGCTTCGCCCAGCGCCACCGCCACACGCACACCTTCGCCCACACCGACGGCCTCGCCCACACGCACCCCGACCACTTCACCCAGCCCGACCTGGTCGCCCTCCCCCACATGGACACCGACGCGCACGCCGTTCCTGCCGCCGCGTGTCACACGCACGCCGTCCCCCGTGCCCAAACGCTGATAGAACCATTACAAACCTTGTGAGTGGAAAGGCGGCGCGGAGTTCCTATAATAGGCAGGCATTTGTGCAAAATTTCGCATTCACACTGTGGAGGAGCGTATATCATGCGCAAAAAGTGGCTTGGGATATTCCTTGTTTTCGTACTGCTGCTCACGTTGAGCGCTTGCGGCGGCTCGGACGAGGAAACGTCTACCGACGACACGGCCAACACGCCGGCTACCGCTGTTGAGGAAAATACCGCAGAAGATACCGCCGCGTCCGAAGCCCATGCAACGGATCGCATCATCTTGGCAACCACCACCAGCACCTACGATTCCGGCTTGCTGGACTACATCTTGCCGAAGTTCGAGGAAGAAAGCGGCTTGACGGTCGACGTGGTGGCGGTGGGCACCGGGCAAGCGTTGGCAATGGGCGCCAGCGGTGACGCAGACGTGGTGCTCGTACATGCGCGCGCCCGCGAAGATCAATTCGTCGCCGACGGAAACGGCACGCAGCGTTACGACGTGATGTACAACGACTTTGTGATCGTGGGGCCGGAAGACGATCCGGCAGGCATCAAGGGGCTGGAAAGCGCAGCCGAAGCCTTCGGGCGCATCGCCGAAGCCAAAGCGACGTTCGTTTCTCGCGGCGACGACAGCGGCACGAACATCAAAGAGCTTTCCATCTGGGAAGCGGCAGGGCTGGACACGGACGAGTTCGACGACTGGTACATTGCAGCGGGGCAAGGTATGGGCGCCGTGTTGACCATGGCAAACGAATTGGGCGCGTACACGCTCAGCGACCGCGCCACCTACCTGGCGCGCCGTGCCGACGAGGAAAGCGAAGCCCTGACGCTGGAAATTTTGGTCGAAGGCGATCCCTTGCTCTTCAACCCCTACGGTGTGATCCCCGTGAACCCAGAAAAGCACCCGGGCGTCAACGCGGAGGGCGCACAGCAGTTCGTGGACTGGCTGACCAGCGTGGAAACGCAAGAGCTGATCGCTTCCTATCAGCGTTACGGCCAAACGCTCTTCACGCCGGACTCCGCCGCATGGCATGAGGCGCACCCCGAAGAAGAAGCAGAGACAACGTCCGACGCCGTAGCCCCTACCCAAGCATCTCAATAGGAGCGAACGCCATCCGTACCGTATTGGACGCGCTGGAGCAAGCCGTGCGCTTGCTCCTAGCGCTCGATCCGACCGTCCTGGAAATCACACTGCGTTCATTGCATGTGACGCTGATCGCGTTGCTCATCAGCACGGTGATCGGTGTGCCGCTGGGCGCGTGGTTGGCGCTCGGACGTGTGCCGCTGCGACGCTTGGTGCTGCCGCTGATCTATACGGGAATGGGCTTGCCGCCGGTGGTGGTGGGTCTTTTTGTATATTTACTCTTTTCGCGTTCGGGGCCGTTTGGGGATCTGGCGTGGCTCTTTTCGTTGCGCGCGATGGTTGTGGCGCAAGTCGTCCTTGCCACCCCCCTGGTAGCGGGCATCACCATGAGCAGTATTCAAGGCGTAGACCCAGAGCTGCGCCCGCAACTGCGCGCGCTCGGCGCGACGCGCTGGCAGGTAGTGCGCACCATTGCGGTCGAGGCGCGTTTCGGCATCCTGCTGGGCGTGATGGCCGGTTTCGGCGCGATCATCTCCGAGGTGGGCGCGGTGATGCTGGTCGGCGGCAACATCGAGGGGCGCACCCGCGTGCTGACCACCGCCATCGTGCTAGAAACACGGCGCGGGCATTTTGCGTTGGCGTTGGCACTGGGCGCGATTTTGCTGGCGCTTTCCTTCTTGACCAATTCGCTGATTATGATGGGACAAGGCGGGGGACGTTGGCGGCGATGAGCAAGCCGATTTACGCATTGCAGAACGTGGCGCAAGTTTACGGCGCGCGCATCGTGCTGGAAGTGCCGCGCCTGGACGTGCAGGCGGGCGAGGTGCTGTGCGTGTTAGGGCCGAGCGGCGCGGGCAAAAGTACGCTTCTGCGGCTGTTGGGCTTGCTGGAAGCGCCCGCGCGGGGCGAGGTGCGCTTCCACACCGGCGCGCGTTGGGCCACGCACGCGGACGCTCGCACCGAAGAGCGCCGCCAGATCACGATGGTTTTTCAGCGTCCGGCGCTGCTGACGCGCAGCGTGCGCGCCAATGTGGCGTATGGGCTGCGCGTGCGCGGGGAAAGGGACGCCAGCGCACGCATCGAGGCGGTGTTGCGACGCGTGTCCCTGGACGGGCTGGCGAAGGCGCGCGCGCATACGCTCAGCGGCGGGGAGGCGCAGCGGGTGGCGCTCGCGCGGGCGCTGGTGCTGGAGCCGCGCGTGCTGTTGCTGGACGAGCCAACCGCCAACCTGGATCCGGCCAACGTGCGCCTGATCGAGGGCCTCATCCGCGAGCAAAACGCGCAGTTCGGCACGACGATCGTGCTGGTGACGCATAGCATCTTCCAGGCGCGGCGCTTGGCGACCCGCTGCGCACTGTTGATCGAAGGCGCGTTGGTGGAGGTGGCTCCAGCGACGCAATTCTTCGACGCCCCGCGCGATCCGCGCACGCGGGCGTTTCTTTCGGGGGAGTTTGTGTTTTAGCGTTCAGGCCACGTC
>CAZZNC010000174.1:0-5863 GCA_964655405.1 uncultured Anaerolineaceae bacterium
CGGCAGACTTCGCGCTGTGGAAGCGTGCCGAACCGGAGCATATCATGCGCTGGAACAGTCCTTGGGGCGTGGGTTACCCGGGGTGGCACATCGAGTGCTCCGCCATGTCGCGCAAATACTTGGGTGAAACATTCGACATTCACGGCGGCGGCGTGGACAATATCTTCCCGCATAACGATTGCGAGATCGCCCAAAGCGAAGCGGCCAACGACGCGCCTTTCGCGCGCTATTGGATGTTGGTGGGCAGCCTGACCGTGCCGGATGAGTTCGGCGTCCCTGTGAAAATGTCAAAGAGCTTGGGCAATTTCTACACGATCAAAGACGCGCTCAAGTTGCACCGTCCGGAAGTGCTGCGCTCGTTCATCCTCAGCGGCCACTACCGCAATCCGATTGTTTTCAGCGAAGAAGCGTTGGAAAGCGCCAGCAAAGGCTGGGAACGGCTCTACGGCGCGGTGCGCCTGACGCGCGAAACGTTGCGCCACGCGCCAGAAGGCCAAGCGGGCAATGCCTTCTTGGACGTGCTTAAACAGGCCCGCGAACAGTTCATCGCTGCCATGGACGACGACTTCAACGCCCCGGGCGCTTTGGCTGCGTTGCAAAGATTGACGCGCGAGGTCAATACGCTGCTCAATAGCGGGCAAGAGGTCGGCAAGGCTGTTTTGGAAGCCATAGACCAAACGTACCGCGAGCTTGGCGGTGAGGTGTTGGGCATTGTGCCGGAGGACGATCTCGCCAGCACAAGCGATGCCGCCCGCGAAGAGGGCCTCATCCGTGCGTTGATCGAGTTGCGCGCTGAAGCTCGCGCGGCTAAGGACTTTGCCACCGCCGACCGCATCCGCGAACGGCTCACCGAACTGGGCGTCGTCCTCGAAGATCGTTCGGATGGCACAATCTGGCGAGTGGAGTGAGGCGCGAGTAACCCATGGCCCAATATCTGTATGGACGCTGGCCGGTGCTGGAAAGTTTGCGCGCAGGCCGGCGACCGTTCGAACAATTGTTAGTCGCCGAAGGCGTTTCGGAAAAAAGCACGGTCGAGGCCATCATCGCCGCCGCACAGCAACACGATCTTGACGTGCGCCGTGTGCCGCGCCGTATCTTGGATGACCTCGCCAAAAACGCCAATCATCAGGGCGTCGCCCTGCGCGCAGGAGACTACCCGTATGCCGAAGTGGACGACCTGCTAGAGTACGCCGCCACACAAGATGAAAAACCGCTGCTTTTGCTGCTGGATTTGTTGCAAGACCCGCAAAACGTGGGGGCATTGTTGCGTGTAGCGGACGCTGTCGGCGTGCATGGCGTGATCATGCAAGAACGGCGCAACGTGGAGATCACGCCTGCTGTAGTTAGCGCCTCGTCCGGCGCTGTGGAACATTTGCGCGTGGCGCAAGTCACGAACTTGAGCACGACCATGCGCGAATTGAAAGAGCGCGAAATCTGGTTGGCGGGGTTGGACATCGGTCCACATATGCGCACACTCGACCAGGTGGACTTGGATCGTGCGCTGGGTTTGGTGCTGGGCAGCGAAGGGCGTGGTTTGCGGCGTTTGGTGCGGGAAACCTGCGACTTTCTGATCACGCTGCCGATGCGTGGGCATGTGCAAAGCCTCAATGTGGCGGCGGCTGGTGCTGTGGCGCTGTATGGGGCGTGGCAAGCGCGCGGCTGGCACGGTTGGTCACCGCCCGACGAATGAGTTTCACGCAGCACGGCTTGCGCCAAGCTGCACGCGCGTCACAAAAGTATTCAACAACCAGCCCGGGGAAAATATCCCTGGGCTGGTTTTCGTGTGAAGAGAAGTCCGCAGCCCCCTCAAAATGGCGCCGTTGATATGCGCTCCATGTCCCCTGATGTTGCCTTGTGGCGTGCGGCGCCGTTTTGGGGGGTGACAGTGGGTCGTGTATCCTCGGCGATTGAAATTCACATGGAGGCAAAAGGTTGCTGATTGGCATGTCGGGTTTACGCGCGCATTTCCGTTTAGCGGGGCGCCAGCCTTGGGCATTGGGCAAGCCTACAAAAACCGCCCCGCCTATTTCAACCGTTACAAATTCACTGCAAAATCTGCACAGAGGTGCGCGATCTACTATATAATGGGAACGTGCGACGTCGTGCTGACTGTTCGCAGATCTGCCTAGGAGCTGTGCTATGGATGCGGTGCAAGCCCTCGCAATCCTTTCGCTTGGAGCGTTCGTGACCGTTTTGCTAACGGCGGTTTTTTACGTGTTCACGATCCGCCCCCGCCTGCTGGAGCCGGTGTCTTTGGCTGCTGTAGGTATGTTGGACGACAAATTGCAAGCGGAACTTTCCGAGCAGCGCGAACAGGTCGCACAGCTCAATGCGGCCTTGCTGCACCACACCGAAACCCTCAGCCGTACTTCTGCACCCACGTTAGACACAGGCGCGCTCGATGAGCTGCACACGCTCTTGACGGCCCAAACAGAAACCGCCCGCCAGATCACAGAGTTGTTGCACAAACACGGGCAACGGCTGAGCGTGTTGGACGAGCGTATCGGACGCTTGACAACACGGGTTGGCACTTTGGCCGAAGTGGACTTCGGGGCTGTGCGCGCTACGTTGCAGGTACACGGCGAACGCTTAGAAGCCATCGGCGAGCGGATCGAAGCGTGGGGCACGGCCCAAGCGGAATACGACGAGCGCCTTGCCACGCAGGCGCGCACGTTGGCGCAAATTGACCGTGCATTGGCAGCCCAAGCGCAAATCACGCAGCGTTTGGACGAGAAGCTCGGTGAACACACCACGTTGCTCGTGGACGCTGCTTCTGAACACCGCGAGCAAGGCGGGCTGCTGCGCCAGATCGAAACGCAAATCGCGCGCTTGTTCCCGCTGCTCAACCGTATCTTGGACGTGCCGTTGCGCCCCAGCCAGGATCGTTTGACGGACATCAAGGGCATCGGGCCGGTGTACGCGGGCAAGCTCTACGAGGCAGGCATCCAGACCTTTAAGCAATTGGCGGCCATGTCTCCGGAGGAGATTTTGACGCTGCTCAACATGCCGCGTTGGCGCACGCGCTCGGTGGATGTGCAAGAGTGGATCGAACAAGCTAAGCACCTGGCCTCCCAACGCGAGAAAGTCGAGTCCATCCGGTGAACCTGAACACCCGTCGGCGTTTGGTGCGGCGTTTGGACGTGCTGATGTTGCTTGGGTTGCTGCTCACTTCCGGCACGGCGGCCTTGTTTTTCAGCACGCGCTTTTACGCCAACGAGGAGCAGATTACGCCGCAAACCGGAACCTCCACCGTGACCGCCACGTCGTCCCCTACGCGCAGCATCACGCCGACGCACACCCCTTCGCTGACCGACACGCCAACGGCGACGCCGCTGCCCAGAGCCACCGCAACGCTGACTTTATCCGCCACGCCCTGGCCTGCGCCGACCGTGACCGTGCCATCCTCGGTTTATGTGGGACAATCCGCTGTGCTCACGGGCTACGCACGTCCTCATGACACCATCCACGTTTACGACGCACAACAGCATTGGATCGGTGGCACGTTGGCCGACGCAGAGGGACGTTGGGCGGTTTCTTTGCCACCGAACATGGTGGTCGGGATGCGCCAACTGCAAGTGGTGGCAGTGGGCGCACAAGGGGCGGTTAGTGCGCCGGTGGAGGTGTCACTGAGCGTGCTGGCTGTGCCCAGCGCCACCCCGACCCGCAGCCCAACGCCAACCTACACCGCCAGCGCCACCCTTCCGGCCACGGCGACTTTGACGCCTAACGCCACTTTCACGATTAGCCATACGCCAACGTCCACCGCCACAGCTACCTTCACCGCCACGCGCACACCTTCGGCCACGACCACGCCTAGCCCGTCGCCGACCTGGACGGTTACGTTAACGTCAACGGCGACTTTGACGCCCACCGCTTCCGCTACTCCCAGCGCAACCCGTCTAGCAGCAGTGGCGCAAGCGGCCTCGCCCACATCCGCCCCAACGGCTATGCCCAGCGTGTCACCAACGCCGACGGCAACACGTGGCGCACTGGATGAACGTTTGCACGCGCCGCATATTGACGATCCGCCCTCTGGCGCTGTATATTCGCCTGGGGCGCTGACATTGCGCGGACGTGCAGCAGCTGGCGTGCAGGTGTTGGTGCTGGACGCACATACCGGCGCAGTGTTAGGGCAAGGACTGGCCGACAGCAGCGGCTTGTGGGCTGTCACGGTCACGCTGAGCGGAGAAGGTGCACGCGACTTGGTGGCCGCGGTCACGGTAGACGGCACGCGCTATATTTCCGACGCCGTGCGCATTACGTTGGCCCCACCGCTGCAACCGGCTACCGGCGGTGTGCTCACAAGCACCGATCCCGAAGCGAGCGGACGTGCGTTCACGGCGTTGCTGGCGCTGCTTTTGGTGGCAGGGGGATTTAGCGTCTTTTTTGCGGGGCGGCTGGTGTATTTGGTGACACGCGGACGCAAGCGGTTTTCCTGAGGGTATCTACCCTGGGCACAATCCCATAACGTGAACAGAAACGAGGCAACGTCATCATGTGGGGACGACGTGCAATTTGGGCTGTGTTGGGGCTTTTGGTTCTGCTGACAGCATCTGTGTTGGTGGTGCTTTGGGCCGCCAATTTGTTGGACCCGGGCAACAAGGGCGACACGACCAATCAACTGGTCACGCCGATGCCCGCGACCAATCACGCATTGGTCTTCGCCGTTGCGCCGGACGAATCCCAAGTCGAGTTCGTGACAAACGTCATGGGCTTGAAGCTCACGGGCGTTTTTCCGGTGCAGGAAGGCTCGATTACACTGGTGCCGGTTTCGGCAGACGATTGGCGTATCCAAGTGCGGCTGGATATCCATGTGGACGGTGTGCACACGGGCAACGCGCAGGTGGATGCTTTGCTGCGTGGCGTGATGGAAACCGGCGATTATCCCTTGGCCTTTTATGTCGCCAGTTCGCGCGATTTGGTGCCGGTGACGCATGAGGTGGTGCAGTTCGTGTTGGACGGGAACTTGCAAGTGCACAACGTGGCGCGCCCGCACGCGATGGATGTTACCGCGCAATGGACGGACGGGGAAATTTGGGCCATTGCCATCTCCGATCTCGATCTGGCCGACCACGACGTGCAGATGCCCCCGCTGACCGGCAGCAGCGTGATCGAGCTGACCGCGCAGCTGCAAGCCTATTTGGTGGACAAGGCAACCGGCGACTGAGCGCGCCAACGGGCCAGCCATGCCGCCGCAAAAAGCCAAAATGCCGGATAGGTGGGGAAGAGATAGCGCGGCAGAGCCAACAGCGCGAAATGCAGCGCCGTGAAGTAGAGCACCAGGCCGTAAAGTGGCAGCAACGCACGCCAACGCCGCCGCTCGCTAATCATCCCCAGCAGCCCCAAGCCCAATCCCGCGTAGTGAAACACATAGAGCACGCATTTGGGCCAAAAGGATTGCGTGCGCGTCAGTGCGCGCAACCCCGCCGGGCTGCGATCTGTGCGCAGCCAGTCCCAGGTTGCGCTGCGGATGCTGGGGCCGCCGAAATGGTTGGTGTTGTGCGGCTGGGCGTAGGCCCGGGCTAACGCTTTGGTGCGGTATGCTGCCCAGCCGAGCGGATCGCCAAAAATGGTGTTTTCCACCTGCTGTTTCAGTTTTTCGGCGCGGTCTTCGCGGTCGTTTTCTCGTGAGACGCCCAGCTCGCTATCCAGCTCGTAGGGGGAAAGTTGGCCGCGCGTGCCCTGGTAGAGGAACGCCAAAATGCCTTCTCCGCCGATCACAACGCGATCCCACACGATCACGTTGTAAACCGTCCACGTGGAAACCAACGCACTATAGCTCAGCAACAAAACCAGCGTCAACTGGCGCCAGCGCGCGCGTGCCTGCCAGAAAAGATGTGCTCCCAACAGCAAGGGGAAGGCC
>CAZZNC010000175.1:0-5858 GCA_964655405.1 uncultured Anaerolineaceae bacterium
GCTCTCACGGTTTCCGTTGCACGGCGCATATAAAAAATGCCAGGTTTTGGGGCAACCTGACATTCTCATATACAACAGGGGGCACGGCAACACAACACCAAACGAATTAGTGCGCCTCCGAATGCGAGCGCCGCATGGCGTCTTTGAGTGTACGCAGGTCGGCAAACGGCCCGTAAGAATGCACCACTTGGCCGATCTCCAGCTTCAGGCGGTTTTCTTGCATAGCCTGGCGGGCTTTCTCACGGTCCTTGAGCGGGTAGAAATATTCCATAGACTGGCGCAACCGCATCTCGATCCGTGCGCGGATTGGCGCGATGTGGTCGGTGTCCGTAATGATGACAAAATCGTGCGAGGCCAAATGACCGACAAAGTCCGTCTCGTTGCCTACCTCGCGCACAGCGTTGTTCATCATCAAACTGACCGCACGCAGCACGTCGTCGGAAGCCACGAAGCCGTACAGTTCGCGGAAAGTTTCCAGCCCGTGAATAGCGACCAGCAGCGTGGCCCATTTGCCTTCATTGACGATCATTTGCCCCAATTTTTCGTCTACCATGCCGCCTTCCGGCAAATTGGTGACGGGGTTGGTGAGCGAAGGCAATGTGGCACGTTGCAAGACGTTGCGCACGCGCAAGCGCAGCTCTTGGATGTCAAAAGGCTTGGTGATGTAGTCCACCACGCCAAGTTCCAAACCGGAGAGCTTATCCACGCGGTCACGTTTTTCTGTGAGGAAGATAATGGGCATATTTTGCGTGCGGCGGTCGGTGCGCAAACGGCGGCACACTTCGTACCCGTCAATATCTGGCAAGCGAATGTCGAGCACGACCAAGTCCGGGGTATTTTCACGTGCGGTGCGCACGGCTTCCTCTCCCCAGGCGGCGGTTTGCACCTCGTACCCCTGCACGCGGAAATAGGCGTTGAGCATCTCGGCCAAGTCGAGGTCGTCTTCCACGATCAAAATTTGGGCCTTGTCGGACACGGCATCCCCCTTGTGGGCGTTAGATAGCCTGCGAGCACATCAAAGCCTCACCAGACAACACCCCGCCCCCCGTCGCACAATGCGCGGTATACGATGAGCGGATGTGCTCCGTCAATGGTTAGAGTTAGAGTAGTTTTTCCAGCTCTTTGACCGTCCGCGACATATCCAAGAAGATCAAGCCGAGTTTGGCCTGTTGGCGCGCCAACACGGTGAGCACGGCCTCTTCGCCAATAGCGCTGAGGATAACAAAACCATGCTCGCCTTTGACATAGACCTGCTCCAGCTCGCCGCGTCCCAGTTCCGAGGCAATGCGCTCGCCCAGCGAGAGCATCGCAGCGGACATGGCAGAAACGCGGTCTTCCTCGATGTTGCCGGGCAGGGACGACGCCATGTTCAGGCCATCCACGCTGACAATCGCTGCTGCTTCCACATCCGGTGAGCTGACTTGCAGATCGCGCAGGCGTTCGTTGAGTTGGTCAGTGCGTGATTTAGCCACGTCGTTCTCCTGGTCACATACTAGGGTGTCTCAGCCGAAATGTTACCAATGGGTGTTGAGTACCCATTTTTAGTTTTTTGTTTGAGGTAGGCGACATGCCACCTGTTTCCCCGTAAAATATCGCCTGTATGAGCCGTACTGTAGCACAGCGCCTATACCTTGTCAAGCAAGGCGAAGCGCCAAAGCGGACAACGCAATCTTAAGGGTTTCTGCGGGAGGCAAAGTGTGAAATTTTTCCGCATTTTTCAGCGTGCCCACCAATTTTTTAGCCATTGCCAATACAACTGCGCGCGCGTGGCGGCGGGCAGCTCCACATATTGAAAATGCAGCTCGGCCAGCTCCGGCGCGGCCACTTCCGGCTTGGGCGCGAGCGGCTTTTGCCAATAGACCGGCTGCACGAAGCGCGGGCGCTCGTCCACATAGCGCAGCGCGTATTGCCATTCTTGGCGGCAGTAGGTGGAGCGGGCGCTGTGCGCGCTCCAAAAAAGCTGAAAGACTGCGCTCTCGTCGATCATTTCCAGCAGGCGTTTGTTCCAATGCTCGCCGGCGCGCAAGTCGTAAACGTCCACCAGCATCTTTTGCCCCCACATTTCCCGCAGCCGCCGGAAGTAGCGCATCACCGGCGCGTCACGGTGCGAATAGGACGCAAAGATCGGGTCAAAGTGCGTCATAGTTGCTTCGTCCGTTGTGTCGCTTGCGGTGCTTTGATCGGGCCGGACGGCGCGCATATGGAGCGGAATTTCCCCGATGATCAGCGGCCCGAGGTAAATTTGCACAGTGCCCGTCAGCGTTTCCGGCAGCTCGGTCGGTGTGGTGAAAAGGAACGTCACATAGCGGTACGGCGGCTGCCAGACCAGCGGCTGTTCGGGCGGGTCAAAGCGCAGCCCTGCCACACGCGGCACAACGGTCAGCAGCGCGCCGCGCGCCACTGCTACTTTGCTCGGCGCGGACTTGTCGGCGGGCTTTTCGCCCATCAGCGCGGCCTGCCCGGCGGCGATCTCGCGCACGCGTTCCCATGCGTCGAGCGTGTGTGCAAAGACCATCAGCGCGTAGGGCTTTTGCGGCGCGAGCAGCGCGGGGTAAAAGGCACTGAGTTGGGGGCGTTCGTCGGCATGTTCTGTGTCGCTTCGTTTCTTGGCGCGCTCGCGGCGTTCGGGGGACGCCTGGGGTTCGGAAGGGGACGTCGGTGGCTTGGCGGGCTTTGGCTCTGCTGCGGGGGTAAGCGGTTTGGGCGGCGGCGGAGGAGGTTCTACATCGCGGAAGCCCACCACGCCGGAAGACGGCGGCTCTTCGTTGGCTTCTTCCGTTTCACCGCGCAAAGAAAGGTCGAAGGATGCAGACGTTGCTGCCTGTTCTAGCAATGTAAGCAGCGCGTCGCAGCCGCTTTGTTGCTCTGCCGGACAGGTGGCGATGTGCAACTCTTCCGGCTCCGGCAACCAGGGCGGCAAAGCACACGGCGCACGCCACACGCCGACCAGCGGCACGAAAGCCCCGTAAGCCAGATCGACCAAATCGCGTGCGTCTTCCGCCTCCGCGAGCTGCGGGCTGAGCACGATCAGCGCCACGTCGCCCTCTTCCTCGTTCGGGATCGCGGTGTAGCCATGTGTTTCCAAGAGCTTTTGCAGCCACGCGGCAAATTCTGCGTCGGCCTCGGCGTGAATGATCGTAATGCTCAGCATAGCCCCCTCCTCGTCTCCTACCTGAAAAGCTCCCGATGTAACGCCCATTTGAGCGTCCAGAAGCCCTCGACACGCTCCAGGCAGACCGTGCTGGCGGTGGCGAACCACACCGGCACGCTGCCCTCAGCGTGCAACATACGCGCGGTCAGCCGCTCCATGAACGGATTGTGCCCCACCAACATCACCGGCGCGGTCTCGTAGCGCAACTCGTCAGCCAGTTGCTCCACCGGATCGGCGTAATGCAACCCGCGCACCGCGATCACGCCTTGGGGTGGGTGCAAGTGCGCGCCGAGGATTTCCGCCGTTTGTGCGGCGCGCACCAGCCCGCTATGGCGGATTTGCGTCACTTCCACGCCCGCGCCCGCCAAAAAGCGCGCGATCGCTTCTACGTCCGCCCGTCCGCGCGCGGTCAGCGGACGTTCGGCGTCGTGGTGATATTTCGGGTCTTTGGAGGCTTTGCCGTGCCGCACCAGGTAAACGCGCATGGTCACTCCTCTGTTTTTTCCAGCGCCTGCCAAAATTTCGCTAGCGTCAGCGGCGCAAAGCCGCGCCATGTGACGCGAAACGCGCGCGACCGCATATAGACGAGAAGCCGCTCGCCGCGCTGGCCGTCCAGGTGCGCAGCCACCAACGGCAACAGCAGCCGGTCGCGTGCGTCCATGCGCCCCTTGACCTCCACCCAGCATTTGCGGGCGGGCAGGTGGAAGTCCACCAGATAGCGCCCGCCCTGCAAACGCTCCGGCTCGTACTCCCAAGCGATGCCGCGCGCGTCCAGTTGCCGCGCAAAGGTGATCTCAAGCTGCGAGCGCATCCAGTGCCCGCCGTAAACGCCCTCGGTGGAGCGGGTCGGCGGACGGCGCGGACGTAGCGGGGAACGGCGCGGGGTGCGCATTGGCTTAGCCCTCCTGCGCCCAGCCGCGCGATCGCTGCACGGCGCGCTCCCAATCCGCGATCAGGTCGGCGCGCGCCTGCTCGGACATTTGCGGCTCGAATGTGCGCTGCACGGTCCATTGCGCGCTGAGTGTTTCCACGTCCGGCCAAAAGCCGACCGCCAGCCCCGCCAGATACGCCGCACCCAGCGCGGTCGTTTCCAGCACCTGCGGGCGCTGCACCGGCACGCCCAGCACGTCCGCCTGGATTTGCATCAGCAAATCGTTGGCCGCCGCGCCGCCGTCCACACGCAACGTGCTTAGCGTGATGCCGGAATCCTTGCGCATCGCTTCCAGCACGTCGCGGGATTGCAGCGCAATCGCGTTGAGCGCGGCGCGGGCGATGTGCGCGCGCGTGGTGCCGCGCGTCAGCCCGACCAGCGTGCCGCGCGCGTAAGCGTCCCAATACGGCGCGCCCAGCCCCACGAACGCGGGCACGAAGTAAACGCCGTCTGCGCTTTCTACGCTGCGCGCCAGCGGCTCGATCTCAGGCGCGCTCTTGATGATTTGCAGTCCGTCGCGCAACCATTGCACCGCCGCGCCCGCGATAAAAACGCAGCCCTCCAGCGCGTAGACGGTCGGGCCGTCGCCCAGTTTCCAGGCCACAGTGGTCAACAAGCCGGACTGCGAGGGCACGCCGCGCTCGCCGGTGTTCATCAGCAAAAAGCTGCCCGTGCCGTAGGTGTTTTTCGCCATGCCGGGCGTCAGGCACACCTGCCCGAAGGTGGCCGCTTGTTGGTCGCCTGCCGCGCCCGCCAGCGGAATCGGCGCGCCGAAAACGTCCGCCGCCGTCTCGCCGTAAACCGCGCTCGACGGGCGCACTTCCGGCAGCAGCGCGCGCGGCACTTTCAGGTAGGCGAGGATTTCCTCGTCCCACTGTCCTTCGTAGATGTTATAGAGCAGCGTGCGGCTGGCGTTGGAAACGTCGGTGACGTGGAGCTGCCCGCCGCTCAAGTTCCACAGCAGCCAGGTGTCCACCGTGCCGAAGGCCAGCTCGCCCGCCTCCGCCCGTTCCCGCGCTCCGGGGACGTTTTCCAGTAGCCAGGCGACCTTCGTGCCGGAAAAATAAGCGTCGGTCACCAGGCCGGTCTTTTCGCGGAGCGTCGCGTCAAAGCCGTCCGCGCGGATCGCGTCACAAAGCGGAGCGGTGCGGCGACATTGCCACACAATCGCGTTGTAGATCGGCTCGCCGGTGGCGCGGTCCCAAATCACGGTGGTTTCGCGCTGGTTGGTGATGCCGATGGCCGCCACGTCTGCCGCGCTGACCCTGTGCTTTTCCAACACGGCGCGCGCCGTGTCGCGTTGCGTTTGCCAAATGTCGCGCGGGGCGTGTTCCACCCAGCCGGGTTTGGGGAAGTGTTGGGCGAATTCCTGCTGAGCCACCGCCACAGGCTTGCCCGCCGCGTCGAAGAGGATCGCACGGGAAGAGGTCGTGCCCTGGTCGAGCGCCAAAATGTATTTCGCCATCCGTAAGCACCTTTCGCCAAAAGCCAGTCCACGCCCTCATTATAACGTCAGGCGAGCCGCTACGGGGAAGGGGGGCACTGTTATGCAAAACGCCCGAGCGCACATGAGCACACCCGGACGTCTTATCACCCAACTATCCCAATAGTCACTCAGTCCGCGACCACCTGACCGTAAGCCATGCGCACCATGGTCAGCAACTCGGCGAAAGCCTCGTCGCTAACCGCATTTTCCGCGTCCGGCGCGATGGCGTCCACCTCGACAACCACGTCACCTTCTTGGAAAAGTGCATAGCGCACCAGCTCGGTTTGGGT
>CAZZNC010000176.1:0-5856 GCA_964655405.1 uncultured Anaerolineaceae bacterium
TTCACGCAGCTCATACTGGCCGAGCGTCTGTCCAGAAAGGTCTTGTATATTCATGCCATGATGTCCCCTGGTGCAAGTAACACGCCGCCCCCCTTACAAAGTATAACGCTGTTGGGAACGCCGCCAAAACCCGACGGGGCCGAAAGTTGGGCCAACGCCCTATTTATGAAACGCCGTTCATCGGAATTTGCTACTTTTTTACCACCTTTTTCTATCGTCTCACCCAACAAGTCCCCTATACTGTAGATGGGGAAATTTGCGTTGTGATGTTTGTGATCGACATTGGGGGGAAGTATCGGGTTTGTCACACACCGTTGACGGTGTAAGGAGTACAGTAACCATGAAACGCACCACGTTCATTCTGATTTCGTTGTCACTGGTGTTGGCAATAGCGTTGGTCTCCCCTGGGCAATCCGCCCACGCCAACCAGCCACTGCCGCCCATGAGCTGGTATGCCGTAGTATGGGATCAAGGGACAGATACGCTGCATTGGGTCAACGCCAACGGCGAAGCGGCCTCGCTTTCGCGTCCTCATCTCCCCAACGAAACGTCTCCGACCACAGCGGATATGCGCATTTCGCCAAATGGCCGCTACTTGGTGGAAATGAACACGCTCACCACCGGATTGATGGCTTTCGGCATCTTTGACTTCCAAAACGGCACTTGGGTGCAAACGCACATTGCTTCACCTGGGGAGGAAGTCAACCTCGGCTACCGTTACATCTTCGACCGCAACTCAACGCATGTCGCCATCAGCTTTCGCGTCGAAGACTACAGTGCTCCCAGTTGGCACATTTCCGTTTACGATCTCGCCAGCGGAAACGAGATCGCCACGCTCAACAGCGGCGCACTCCCCAACGCCCCCACCACACCACAAATGGTACGCCCCATAGTGCGCTACTACAGTGTGGACTCCGCCACAGGGCAAGAAGTCGTCCACTTTCAACTGATCACTTGCGGCACAGAAGCCGCAGAGCATTGGCCTGCTTATGCCTGGCAACCGAACACCGGCGCCATCACCTTCAGCCCCTATACCCGCTCACCTAGCGATATTCATTTTCTAACCGGCGAGGAAATTTTCGCCTACCGTGACTACAATTACTCTGCTCTGCCTCCCAGCGGGCCGGCCCCCAGCTACAACGCCATCGGGCGCGCCATGCCTACTTCCGAAACCCCTTCCATCACACGTATTTGGGTAGACGGCACGGCATATCTTTATAATGCGCGTTGGTCCAAAGGCGGGGAATGGGTTTTGTTCTGGCGGGGAGACGGAACGGGAACACCATCGTCGGACAACACGTGGAACAACACCCAAGCCGTCCCGCAACCCGGCGGCAACACCAGCACACGGCTGGGGCCGGATGTGGTGGACGTGGCCGGAACACCGGAAGGATACTTGAAGGTCACCACCTCACTGGCTATCTACCACGTCACCGACCTGATGGACTATCTAAACGGCACGCTCGTCTTTCAGTCGCCAGGCCCCGGGCCGCTGAAAATCGTCTACGTCACTCCCGTGGGCGCAGCTTTTACACTCACCAACGTTGCCAGTTTTGCACCGCCCGTAGCTGTGGTAACTTTGCAACCGGAGCTTGTGATCACCGTTCCGCCCGTTGCCGTCCTCACCTTGCAACCCACCTTCCCGTCCGCTGCGGTCATGTGCCCGGGTGCTCCACCGCCACGCCTGACCGTAGGTCAACAAGCGCGCGTCACCTTCACCGACGGAACGCCGCTGCGCGTGCGGGCAACTCCCGGCGGCGCATTCCAAACTCAAATTCCCGAAGGCACGGTGGTTATGGTGATCGGCGGGCCGCAGTGTCAGGGGCAATATACGTGGTGGCAGATTCAGATAGATAACGGCCAACAAGGATGGTCTGCCGAAGGTGACATGGAAGACTACTACCTCGAACCTTGGAGCGCACTTGCCCCGCCGCCCGCGTTGCCAACGCCGTCACCCGTCCCGCCGATTGGGGCGGTAGCCACTACTCCGCCGTTGGTCATCGCGCCGCCAGCCATGCAGATCGTGGGAACAGTTCCCCCCCTCGTCGGACAAGCGGTGCTCACAGTGGGAGACTGTAGCCAAGCGCCTCCGACACGCCTGCAAATGGACATGGTGGTCATCACAGCTTCGCTGGGAGGCACCTACGCGCTCTTTGCTAATCTCGAAGACCCCACACCCTACCGACAAGTGCCGCCCAACACCACCGCCACCATCATCGGGGAATCCTCGTGCAAAAACGGCTATCGCTTCTGGCCGGTGAGTTTGGCGCTCAACGGACAACAGCTGACAGGTTGGCTTTCGGAAGGAACGCAGCAACGATACTTCCTGATTCCGCTCAATCCACAATAAGCACCACTGAGGCACACAGTTTTCGCCGTGATAAGGAGCACAAAACTATGCGCATCATGCTCAGCTTGCCCGTACTCGTTCTGGCACTGGTCATAGCCACTGTCCTGCCCTGGCAGTCCGCCCAAGCCACGCACACGATGAGCAGCCTGGCGGACACTTCAGCATCCCCAAATGTAGGGGCCGCCCTTTCGCAACACAACTTCTCTCCCCAAAAAGCATCGGGGGCAACCGCTTTCGGCGCACTTCATCAGAGTGTACAAACCACGCCCACACCCGCCCCAACGTCCACGCCCCCCACACCCACACCGGAGATCCCATCGTGCCCAGGAGCGCCACAGTCTCGGCTTGTCGTGGGAGAACTGGCTCGCGTCACCTTCACCAATGGAATTCCCTTGCGCGTTCGTGCCGCACCTGCCGGCGCGCAAACCGCCCAACTAGGGGAAGGCACTGCCGTGATCGTGGTCGGCGGGCCACAGTGCCAGGGACAATACGCATGGTGGCAAATCCAAATGGACAATGGGCAATTGGGCTGGGCGGCTGAAGGAGACTGGCAAGACTACTATCTCGAACCCATCGGGCCGGCTCCGGACTTGCCCGTCATGAAAACACCCATGTTCAACTGCACAGGAGCGCCACATTCCCGCTTGTTCCACGGAGACCAAGCGCGCGTGGCTTATATCAACGGAATGCCCTTGCGCATGTACTGGAGTGCCAACGGTGAATTCAAAAGCACAATCGAAGAAGGAACCGTCGTCACTCTTACACAGGGGCCAACGTGTACAGGCGAACACGTCTGGTGGAAAATCAGCGCCGAGGGGGCCGAAGGATGGGTGATGGAAGCAGATTGGGATTACTACTACCTCGAACCTTGGCTAGGGTGTCCTGGCGCCCCCCCGCCACGCCTGGCCGTAGGATGGATCGCGCGCGTCACCATCAGCAACGGAAAGCCGCTGCGCGTGCGCTCGGAGGTCGGCGGCGCCTACGTTGCCCAACTGTCCGAAGGAAGCATCGTCCATATCATTGACGGGCCACAATGCCGCAGATCGTATGTTTGGTGGCGTGTGCAGTCACGCACAGGCGTGCTTGGCTGGGTGGCCGAAGGCGATCACATAGATTACTACATCGAACCCTGGCAGAACGCTTCTGTACAAGGCAACCTTGTCGTGCCACAAGGCGATTGCAGCAAAGCCCCTAGCATCAGCCTTGCCGAAGGGATGACCATTGCCACCTCACCACTCCCCGGCACTTATGGCTTTCGCTTTCACCTGACTGACGCTGTGGTATACCGCGTGCAACCCAACACACCCGGACTCATCGTAGGCGGCCCCATGTGCCAAGACGGCTACCGCTACTGGCAAGTGCAAATGATGCTCGACGGGCAGCAGATGACGGGTTGGCTTTCGGAAGGAACGCAGCAGCAATACTACCTCATTCCGTTCAATCCTTCCTAGCCTGCTAGCTCGAATGTGCAGAAAAAACAAGGGGACGCGCTAGGCGTCCCCTGTGTTGTATGCCGATGTTGCCGGCGCGCTCAAGCAAAATGCACGCGCATCACCAAACGCCCCAAACGCAATTCGTCCCCATCGCGCAAGATGCGCGCCTGGTGCATGATCAAGCGTTGCCCATTGATGAACGTGGAATTCGCGCTGCCCAAGTCCATCACCTTCAGCCCGTCGGCCTCCAACACGATCATCGCGTGTCGGCGTGAAACGCCCTGCTCCCGCGCCCCGTACTCGTCCAGGTCGATATCCGGTATGTCGCCGGTTTCGGTGTTGCGACGCCCGATCACCAGCCGTTCGGCCAACGGCACGACCAATGGCGTATCGTATCCACGCACATGCAACAACAGCTTGTGTGCACCGCCCAAACTCGCCGTGCCCCAACGCGGCACGCTGGCATTATAAGGGGCGTTGTCCAATCTGCGCGTTGAGTCCTTCTGCTTTGAATCCGCTCCATTACCCTCTATCACCAACGGCAAGCTGCAACGGATGCACAGCTTCGCTCCGTCAGGGTTAGCGTAACCACAATGCGGACAAGTGACCACCTTGCTCCCCTTTTCCTCGCCACTGCACCTATGCCAAGTATACTCCAACTCCCCCGCCAATATCACCCCAAAACCATACAAAGACCCCGCTCAAAACACGGGCGGAATGGCCCGCGGTTATCCCCTTGTTAAACCGTGAAAAGCTGATGCAATTCCGGCACGGCAACATTCTCAAAACTCAGCTCATCTTGCAAAGCGTCTCGCAACGCAAAAGCCGATTCCTCTTCTCCGTGCACCAAGAACGTGTGACGCGGGCGCTTGTTGATCGCCCCGGCCCACTCCAAAAGCTCGTCGCGGTCGGCGTGGCCGGAAAAGCCGTTGATCACTTCTACGCGCGCACGCACTTTGTGTTCCTCACCGAAGATACGCACGATCTTTTCGCCTTCCACCAAGCGGCGGCCCAATGTATTGGGCGCTTGCCACCCCACGATGAGGATCGTGGTGGCCGCATCGCCGATGCGGTTGCGCAAATGATGCAAAATGCGCCCATGTTCGGCCATGCCGCTTGCGCTGATGACAATGAACGGTTCGCGCAAGAAGTTTAGCTCTTTGCTTTGCTCCACAGAGCGCGCATAGCGCAGCGTGTCAAAGCCGAAGGGATCGCCTTCAGAAAGCATGAACTCGCGGATCTCTGCGTCGTAGGCTTCCGGATGAAGCCGGAAGACCGAGGTGGTGTTGATTGCCAAGGGGCTATCCACGTACACGGGCAAACGCGGGATGTCCCGCGCCACCATCAGCTTGTGCAACGAGTAAACCAATTGCTGTGTGCGCCCCACTGCAAACGCCGGAATGATGATCGCGCCGCCGCGTTTGTATGTTTCGTTGATGATGTGTTCGAGCTTCTTTGCGGAATCAACATACGGCTCGTGGGTACGGTTGCCGTAGGTACTTTCCATGATCAGCACGTCGGCGTGATCCACGTATTCGGGATCGCGGATAATCGGAATGCCCTTGCGCCCCAAGTCACCGGAAAAGACCAAGCGCACATCACGGTTGGCGTCGCGGTCTTCGATATCCAACACCACAATCGCGCTGCCGAGCATGTGTCCGGCGTCCAAAAAGGTGACGTAAATGCCCGGCAGCACCTCGCGCTGCCGATGGTAACCCACCGCGTTGAAGAAATCCAACGCGCGGACGGCATCTTCCACGTTGTAAATCGGCTCGACGGGTGGCTCTCCCTTGCGGGCACGTTTCTTATTGACGAATTCCACGTCCCGTTCCTGGATATGCGCGCTGTCCAAGAGCATCGTCGAGCACAAATCGCGCGTGGCAAACGTGCATAGCACATCCCCACGAAAACCGCTCTTGACCAGGTTCGGGATGTTGCCGCTGTGGTCAATGTGCGCGTGGCTGAGGATCATAGCGTCTACCGAAGCCGCATCGAAAGGCAATTTGCGGTTACGCTGAAAGGCTTCTTTGCGTGAACCCTGATACAGTCCGCAGTCCAACAACAAACGCTGAT
>CAZZNC010000177.1:0-5854 GCA_964655405.1 uncultured Anaerolineaceae bacterium
AGTGGTGGCACGGCGCGCGCGTTGGAGCAGGCGGGCGTGCAGGTGACGCCGGTCGAGCATGTGACCCACGCGCCGGAAATGCTCGGCGGGCGCGTCAAAACGCTGCATCCGGCCATCCACGCCGCGATCTTGGCGCGAGATAGCGAAGAGGACTTGGCGACTTTGCGCCAACACGGTTACGCACCGATTAGCATGGTGGTTTGCAACTTGTATCCGTTCCAAGAAACGGTTGCGCGCCAGGGCGTGACATTGGACGAAGCCATTGAGCAAATAGACATCGGTGGCGTGGCCTTGTTGCGCGCGGCGGCCAAGAGCTTTTCGCGCGTTATCGTGGTCACCGATCCTGCCGACTATCCTTTGATTCTTGCCATGTTGCGCGAAGACGGCCAGGTGGACGAAACGACCCGCCGACGGTTGGCTGTGCGGGCCTTTCGCATGACGCGCGATTACGACACAGCTATTCACGCCTACCTTTCCGGCGGCAATGCCTTTGAAGACCGCGCCGAAGTGTTGCCGGAGACGCTTTCGCTGGGTTTGACGCGCATTTTGCCGTTGCGCTACGGCGAAAACGCACATCAGCAGGCGGCGCTTTACGCGCTGCACGCGGACGATACCCCGTTGGGCGGAGAGCAGCTCGGCGGCAAACAGCTTTCGTACAACAATCTGCTGGACGTGGACGCGGCTTGGCGCGCTGTGCAAAGTTACGAAACGCCGACGGTGGTCATCGTCAAGCATCTGACCCCCACCGGCATCGCCACTGCCGACACGGTGGCGCAAGCCTTCCCCTCGGCGCTGGCTTCCGACCCCGTTTCGGCGTTCGGCGGGGTGATCGCGGTCAACGGCACGGTGGACGACGCTTTTGTGGAGGCGCTGGGCGCGCTTTTTGTGGAAGCGATTGCCGCGCCGGACTTTACCCCGACCGCGCTGCAACGGTTGGGGAAATCACGTAAGAATTGCCGCTTGCTGCGCATCCCGAACTTGCACGCGGCGCGTTCCTTTGAGTTCCGCAGCATCTTGGGCGGCTATCTGGTGCAGCAGCCGGACATGGGCGATCCTTTGGGCACGACCTGGGAAGTGGTCACCGAGCGCAAGCCGTCGGTGGACGAGCTGCGCGCGATGCGTTTTGCGTGGCAGGCTGTGCGGCATGTCAAGAGCAACGCTATTGTGTTGGCCGGTCCGGATGCTACCTATGGCATCGGAGGCGGGATGCCCAGCCGCGTGGACGCGGTGCGCTTGGCTGTGAGCAAAGCGGGCGAGCGTGCACAGGGCGCGGCGTTGGCTTCGGACGCTTTCTTCCCGTTCCCCGACGGGGTGGAAGTGGCGGCAGAAGCGGGCGTGACGTGTGTGGTGCAACCCGGCGGATCGATCCGCGATCAACAGGTCATTGACGCAGCCAACGCTGCGGGGCTGGCGATGGCCTTTACTGGCGTGCGCCACTTTCGGCACTAGGGGCGCCGAGGGCGGGACCAAAAGTGCTTTTTGGTGGGCGATGAGCCGCCGTGTTACTTTGCCGGAAGAAACCGGATGTGCTATGCTAGCGGTGATCCGGTTGAGCGGGTAAGCCCATAGCATCAAAACGCTGTCTGTAGGCGGCAGTGCAGGCTAGCGTTATCGTGTTCGAGCCGCCGCGTATCAAAGATTGTGCAGTGCATGACTTTGGCATGGAAAATGCTTTGCCTAGCATCGAGGGAGGACATCTGTGGCGAGCGTATCCTATCAGCATGTAACAAAGCGTTGGGGTGACTTTACCGCCGTCGACGACTTGACCATTGATATCCCCGACGGCGAGTTCCTGGTTTTTGTGGGGCCGTCGGGTTGTGGTAAATCTACCAGTTTGCGTATGTTGGCGGGGCTGGAGGAGATCACCGAAGGCGAAATTCTCATTGACGACCGCGTTGTCAATAACGTACCCCCCAAAGACCGCGATATTGCGATGGTGTTCCAGAGCTACGCGCTTTACCCGCACATGACCGTTTATGAAAACATGGCTTTCGGGTTGCGTTTGCGCCGCACCCCCAAGCAGGTGATCGACGAGCGTGTGCGTTCGGTGGCGGCTAGCTTGGGCATCGAAGAGCTGTTGGATCGCCGTCCGCGTCAGCTTTCGGGTGGTCAACGTCAGCGTGTGGCCGTTGGGCGCGCCATCGTGCGTGAGCCGGCGGTGTTTTTGCTGGACGAGCCGCTTTCCAACTTGGACGCCAAGTTGCGCGTGGAAGCGCGTACTTTCATCAGCAAGCTGCATCAGCGTCTGGGCACGACGTTCATCTATGTGACCCACGACCAGGTGGAAGCTATGACGATGGGCCAGCGCATCGCGGTTCTGAACGCGGGGCGGTTGATGCAGATCGACACGCCGACCAATCTCTACGACCATCCCAACAACGTTTTCGTGGCGGGCTTCATCGGCAGTCCGGCGATGAACTTCTTCGACAATTGCGACTTGGTGATGGACGGGGACACGATGTATGTGGACACGGGCGCTTTCCGTGTGCAAGTGCCTGCTGAGCGCCACGAGCTGTACCGTCCTTATATGGGCAAGAAGGTTATCTTCGGGGTTCGTCCGGAAAACCTCGCCCACGCCGACTTCCCGCCGCCTGGGGTGAAGACAATCGCACCGGTGGAGGCCAATATTGACGTGGTGGAAGAAATGGGCCACGAAAAGATCCTCTACTTGGAAGAGGGCGGCAAGACGTTCTTGGCTCGTGTTGACCCGCGCGCCAATGTCCATGTCGGTCAGCGTGTGTCCTTGGTTCTCAATATGGACGTGATGCACATTTTCGACGCGGAAACCGAGCAGGCTTTGCAATAGCGCCGCTGCGCTCTTGGAGCGCACGGAGAGACGGGATAAAAATCGCCTGTGTGTCACACAGGCGATTTTTTTAGGAATGGAATTGAGAACACATCGAAAGGAAGCTGTGACGATGTCGCAACCTGCCCATTTGCACGCGGACGCCGCCCGCATGACGCAGTTTGCCGATGAGCTGTTGCCCTTGCTGGCGGGTGATTTGCACTTCGACCACGTGACGCGCCTGCTTTACAGCACCGACGCCAGCAATTACCAAATCGAGCCTCTCGGCGTCGTTTTTCCGCGCAGCGCTGACGACGTGATCGCGGTGCATATGTTGGCCGCGCAGTACGGCGTGCCGCTGTTGCCGCGCGGTGCTGGAACGAGTTTGGCGGGGCAGACGGTAGGGCGTGCATTGGTCTTGGACTTTTCGCGCTATATGGGGCAGGTGCGTGCCATCAACAGCGAAGCGCGCACCGTGCGCGCACAGCCCGGGGTCATTTTGGGGCATCTCAACGATCAATTGGCCCCGTTGGGGCTGATGGTCGGCCCCGACCCTGCCAGCGCCGACCGTGCCACTGTTGGCGGCTGTGTGGGCAACAACGCGACAGGGATGCACAGCATCCTTTATGGCATGTTCGGTGACCACGTGCGCGCGGTGGACGTGGTGTTGGCGGACGGGGAGCGCGTGGCTTTTGGCGCAGCCGCGCCAGAAAGCACACGCCGTGCGGCGTTGCAGGCGCGCGTCGCCGAGATCGTGCGCGCCAACCGTGACGAGATCGCCCGCCGCTTCCCTCAAACGTGGCGCACGGTGGCCGGTTACGCGCTGGACAAGATCGATCCGGCAGCGCCGAGCTTGGCACGGCTTTTCGCGGGAGCAGAAGGCACCCTGGGTACGGTGATCGAGGTGGAATTGGCGCTCGTGCCGCGCCCCAAACGGACACGCCTGGCGCTGTTGCATTTCGACGCCATGCGCGCTGCGCTGGAAACCGTGCCGCGCATCTTGGAGGTGCAGCCTTCCGCCGTCGAGCTGATGGACAAAACGCTGCTGGATATGACCCGCGCTCATCCGGACTACAGCCGTTTGCTCACGTTCGTGGAAGGCGATCCGGCGGTGGTTTTGGCGGTGGAATTTTACGGCGCGGACGAGGCCGAGCTGTCGGGCAAAGTGGAAAAGCTGCGCGCGCACATGGCAGCGGGTGGCTTCACCGGCGCGGTGGTGGTTGCGGAAAGCGCAACGCAGATTGCCAACGTGCTCAAGGTGCGCAAAGCTGGTTTGGGTCTGCTGATGAGTATGCGCGGGGAACTGAAGCCCGTGCCGTTCATCGAAGACGCGACTGTGCCGGTCGAGCATCTGGCAGACTATGTGGACGCGGTGCGCGCGATTGTCCGCGAGAACGGGGCGCGCATGGCCGTCTATGCACACGCCAGCGCGGGCTGCCTGCACATTCGTCCTCTGCTGAACCTCAAGAGCGCGGAGGGGCTGCATCAATACCGCGCCATTGCCGAAGCAGTCTTTGACCAGGTCGTGAAGCTGGGCGGCACAACCAGTGGCGAGCACGGCGAGGGGCTTTCGCGTGGCGAGTTCAGCCGCAAGCTCTTCGGCGAGCAGCTCACCGAGGCTTTCCGCCAGCTCAAGGCGGCTTTCGACCCTCAGGGGGTGATGAACCCGGGCAAGGTTGTGGACGTGGGGCCGATGGACGACCCTGCCATTTTGCGCTACGGGCCGCAGTACGCCACGCCGCTTGTGCCCACCTCGTTGCGTTTGAACTGGTCGGCGGACGGCGGTTTTGCGGGCGCGGTGGAAATGTGCAACGGGGCTGGCGTGTGTCGCAAGGAAGGCACGGGCGTAATGTGTCCGAGCTATATGGCGACGCGCGACGAAGCGCAGTCCACACGTGGGCGCGCCAACGCGCTGCGGGCTGCTATCAGCGGCAAGCTGGGGGCATTGGGCTTGGCAGATGAACGTTTGCACGCCATCCTTGACTTGTGTTTGTCGTGCAAAAGCTGCAAAGCCGAATGTCCGTCGTTGGTGGACATGGCACGCTTGAAGGCCGAAGCCCTGGCCGCTTATTACGACCAGCACGGCGTGCCGCTGCGCGCGTGGATATTCGGCCACGTTCGTCGGCTGAACGCATGGGGCAGCCGGATGTGGCCGCTGGCTAACGCTTTTCTCAGCTCTGGGGTGGGGCGCTGGCTTTTGGGGCGGATAGGGATCGCCACGCAGCGCCAAATGCCGCTTTTTGCCCACGAGCGTTTCAGTGTGTGGTACAAAAAGCACTATACAAACGGCACAGAGTTTCCAGCAGAGTATAATGGGGAAGGTGGCGACACCGCGCCGATTTTGATCGCGGACACGTATACCGAGTATAACTATCCCCATTTGGGGCAAGCGGTGTTGCGCTTGGCGGAGGTGGCCGGCGTGCGCGTGCACGTGTGGGGACCGCGCGATTTTGGAGGTTGTGGCCGTCCGTTGGTTTCCAAGGGCTTCTTGGACGAGGCCAAGCGTTTGGCGACGCGCAACGTGCGCAAGATGGCGCCACTTGTGGCACGCGGGCAACGCTTCATGCTCATCGAGCCGAGTGACGCGGCCATTTTCCGCGACGAATACCCCGACCTCGTGCCGCCGGAGTTGCGCACGGACGCCGAATGTCTGGCCGACGCTGTGATCACGGTGGAAGAATGGTTGGAGGAATTGGCCGAACGCGGTCTTTTGAGCGCCGCGAATTTCGATCAGACGCCGTGTGAAGTGCTTTTACACGGGCATTGTTACCAACGGGCGTTGTGGGACACTCAAGCCACGCATCGGATGATGGCGCGACTGTTGCCCAACTGCACGGTCAGCGAGCCGGACGACGGCTGTTGTGGCGTGGCGGGCAGTTTTGGCTTCGAAGCGGAGCATTACACGCTTTCCATGCAAATCGGTGAATTGCGTTTGTTGCCGGCAGTGCGGCAATCTCCGGACGCTGTTGTGCTTGCCAGCGGAGTTTCTTGCCGTGAGCAGGTGGCACACGGCACAGGACGGCAAGCGCTGCATCCGATCGAGTTTTTGGCCTCTAGATTGCGCGATTG
>CAZZNC010000178.1:0-5817 GCA_964655405.1 uncultured Anaerolineaceae bacterium
CACGCCGGCTTTTTCGAACACGTCCTTGTTATAGAAGAAGCCCACGAAATGATAGCCGAAGGGGATCAGGTAGTGTTGTCCGTTGTAGATCGTGGCACCGTTCACCAGCGAGGCGGGCACGATCTCGTCGAGGTTGTTGGCTTCCCACATATCATCGATGGGCGCCAGGCGGTCGCTATCTACGATGAACTGCACGCGCGCACCGGCCCAATACGAGAACATATCGGGAGGGTCACCACCGGCCAACATGACCAAGATCGTGGTTTTGAATTCTTCGTGCCCAATGGGGTTGTCGAAGATGACGAAATTGGGATGGCTGGCCTGGAAATTTTGGAAAATTTGGCTGATGTAAGGGCGGCCCAGCTCACCACTGAAGTAGTGGAACACGGTTACTTGTTTGACTTCGTCCTGTGCGGTGGCGGATGCCACAACGCCTAGCGTCAAGAGCAGGACGAGCACGATAGAAAGAAAGCGCCTCCGAGATTTCATGGTTTCTATTCTCCTTAAAACAACCTACAAATAATGGATGAACACGGGCGACAGCTCGAAGCGCCGACCCCGCCAAACGGGTTCTGTGCTGCAAACCGGTGCGCTCGACATAAAGGCGCGTGGGGCCGGTTTGCATAATTCGGCAGACGACGGGCCGGAAAACACGGCCTGCGCCCCTGCTGTTGGTTATAGTACAACACAGTTTTTCCATTGTCAACAAAACGGCGGGCTTTCGTTGACATGCGAGGGGTGACGTTGTATAATACTCAACAGTTTATCGGCTGCGGTGAACGCTAAGGACAATGCTTTGCCTGAAATCCAATCACTTGCGCGCGGGTTGAAGATTTTGGAGCTGATGGGGACAAGCTCCGATGGTGTGAGCGTGACCGAACTGGCGGACCGTCTTGGCATCGACAAGAGCAGCGTTTCGCGTTTGGTGCGCACATTGGCGAACTACGGTTTTGCCGAACAGGACGCCGTCAGCCGACGGTATCATTTGGGGCCGCAACTCGTGCGCTTGAGCCGCAGCCTGCTAACGCGGATGCCGTTGCGTGACGCGGCCAAGCCTTTTTTGCGCGAACTGGTCGAACGCACTGGAGAATGTGCGCACTTGGCGATCTTGGCCCAGGGGCAGGCGCTGTACATTGACCAAGTGGAGTCCCCCGCCTCTCTGCGCGTCACGACCGGCGTAGGGACGTTGGCGCCGCTGCATTGTACGGCGTTGGGCAAGTGTCTTTTGGCTTTCGGCGACCATGTGCCGCTGCCGGAAAAATTGCCCCGTTTCACGCCGCGCACCATCACCGACGCGGACACATTGCGCGCCCATTTGGAACAAATTCGCCGCCAGGGGTACGCCGTGGACGATGAGGAATATGATTATGGGGTACGTTGCGTGGCCGCGCCGATTTACGATTATCGGAACAAAGTTGTCGGGGCGCTGGGCATTTCTGGGCCTGCGGGCCGGATGAGCTTGGAACAGACTTCCGAGGTCGGCTTTGTGGTGCAAAAAGTTGCCGAGCAGCTTTCCGACCGGATGAGCTTCAAACAAGGGTAAGCGTAATGCCATAAAACCGGAGGGCTTGGGCCTTCTGGTTTTTGTTTTAGACTGTCTACGCAACAGCGTTGTATAATGCGCAACTTGGAGGGGTCGCATGGAAAAACTTCGGGTTGGTTTCATTGGCACGGGTCGTATTTCTGACCTGCACGCGCTGGAATATTTGCAAAATGAGCGCGCCGAGATCGTGGCGGTCAGCGACATCAACGTCGCTGTTGCCCAACAACGTGCCGCGCAATGGGGCGTGTCGGAAGATCGCGTTTTCACCGACTACCGCGATCTGTTGGCGTTGCCGGACGTGGATTTGGTGGAAATTTTGCTGCCGCATCATTTGCACCACCAGGCCACGTTAGACGCTGCGGCGGCGGGCAAACATATTTCTTTGCAAAAGCCGATGGCGCTTTCTGTGGCGCAGGCCGACGAGATGATCGCCGCTGCGGAAAAGGCCGGCGTGATTTTCAAAGTCTTTGAAAACTTCATCTTTTACCCGCCGGTGCAGCGCGCCAAAGCCTTGATCGAAGCGGGCGAAATCGGCGAACCGCTGACCATTCGCATCAAGAGCAATTCTGGCACCAGCCCCACCATGTGGGACGTGCCGGCGGACGCTTGGGCCTGGCGTTTTGACGCTGAGCAATGTGGCGGCGGCCCGCTGGTCTTCGACGACGGACACCACAAATTTTCGCTGGCCTGGTACTTCATGGGGTTAGCGGAAGAGGTGCACGCTTGGATCGGTGAGACCCGCTTGGGCGACGGCGTGGTGCTCGACGCGCCCGCAATTGTGTCGTGGAAGTTTGCCAACAACCGCTACGGCTCGTTGGAAGTGGTGAACTCGCCGGAGCTGCTTTTGGAAACGGCCCACTATGCCCAGGATGACCGCATCGAGATCACCGGCACGAAGGGCGTGATCTGGGTGACGCGCGGGCACGGCAAGATGATGGACGTGCCGCCGGTGGTGCTATACCGCGACCGTCAAACTTTCGGTTATTCCGATATGCCGGTGGGGTGGGAACACAGTTTTATCAACTCGACGCGCCAGTTCATCGAGGCGTACTTTGCGGGGCAGCCGCCCAGCCTGACCGCATGGGAAGGCCGCGAGATTTTGCGCTTCGCCCTGGCCGCGCAACAGTCCGCCCGCATGGGCCAGTCTGTCACATTGTAGCGTGCCTTAGGAGGAGCGAGCGATGAAACTCACAGGGTCTGAAGTCGTCGTCGAAATGCTGGTGCGGGAAGGCGTTCCGTATGCCATCGGCATTGCGGGGCATGGCAATTTGGGCTTGGTGGACGCGCTGCGGCGCTATGGCGACCAAATCCGCGTGATTATGCCGCGTCACGAACAGGCCGCCGTCCACATGGCAGACGGCTATTTCCGCGTCAAGGGCGAGCCGTTGGCCGTTTTCACCTCGATTGGTGCGGGAGCTTCTAACACGGCTATCGGGCTGGCGACGGCTTACGCCGATTCGATCCCGTTGCTGTTGCTGATCGGAGAGACGCATACCTACATGCGCGGTGTGGGCGTTTTGCAAGAATTGGAGCGGCAATACTGGTCGGATATGCCGCGCATGTTGTATCCCGCCGTCAAACGCGCTTGGAGCGTTGATAGCGCTGTGCAATTGCAACGCGCCGTTGGGCAAGCCTTTAACGCTATGCGCACCGGACGCCCGGGGCCGACGCTGGTCACGTTGCCGATGGACGTACAGGCGGACGCGGTCGAGTTGCCCCAAGCCCCCGAACCGCGCGCCCGCCGTCCCCACGACCGTCCGGCGGGTGACCCGCAGGCAGTGGCACGTGCCGCTGAGTTGCTGTGCCAGGCCGAACGGCCCGTGATCGTGGCGGGAGGCGGGGTGTTGCTTTCCGACGCGGGCGAGGCGTTGCGCGCCCTGGCGGAGTATTTGGGGGCGTGCGTGGTGACCACCATGCAGGGCAAGAGTGTATTTCCCGAAGATCACCCGCTTTATGCTTGGCACATGGGTTCGAACGCTACCACCTGCGGCAACTATATGACCGCCCACGCGGACGTTTTGTTGGCTGTTGGCGTGCGTTTTGCGGACAAGGCAACCAGTTCCTACAAACCCGGGGTGTCCTTCGACATTCCGCCCACCAAGCTCGTGCACGTGGATATTGATCCTTTCGAGATCGGCAAAAACTATCCGGTGGAACTGGGCATCGTGGGGGACGCGCAAGCGGTGCTGAGCGCGTTGGCGGAAGCGGTGCGCGCGCAAACGCCGCCCCGCGCCTGGCAGGACGCCCCTTACACGCGCGAGATCGCCGAGCGGGTGGCGGATTGGAAGGAAAGCAACCGTGCGCTGTGGGAAACGGACAGCACGCCGGTCACGATGGGGCGCGTGATTACCGAGTTGCGCCGCGTTTTGCCGCCGGAGGGAATTGTCTTCACGTCGTCCGGCAACGTGCAGGCGCAAGTCTTCCAGCAAATGCCCTTTACCTTGCCGCGCACGTACATTTCGGCGGGTGGCTTCAGCACGATGGGGTGGTCGTTCCCTGCGGCGCTGGGCGCCAAGCTGGCCGCGCCGGATGTGCCGGTGGTGGCGCTGGTGGGCGATGGCGATTTCCTGATGACCATCCAAGAGCTGGCGACCGCTGCGCAGTACAACATACCGGTTGTTACGGTGGTGTTGAACAATGTAGGGTGGCAGGCCATCCGCGACTTGCAGATTTTGGCTTACGGCGAGGAAGCGGCCTTTGCCACCATGTTCGAAGCCGACGAAGAGCCGCTCAGCCCGCACCTGGCGGACGTGGCGCGCGCGTTTGGCGTCTATGGCACACGCATTACCCGCCCCGAAGAGGTGGCCCCTGCGTTGCAAAAGGCGTTGGCGCTGGGCAAGCCTGCTGTGGTGGAAGTGATGATTGATATGGGGCTTGGGACGTCGGGCGGAGTGGCGCCGGGTTGGTGGGACGTGCCCGTGCCGGAGTATTTCGAGCAGCGGCGCGCTCTTTATGAACGTGAACGCCGCGACGAACGCATTTAGTGGGAGCGTGTTATGTACCATTACCCTGAATCGCTGATCCGTGATTTGCAAGACGTGGCGCGCCAGATTCGGCTGGACGTGTTGGATATGGTCTACCGACGCAAAGCGGGGCACCCGGGCGGGTCGTTTTCCTGCGCTGAGATTCTGGCCGCGCTGTACTTTCACCACATGCGCATCGATCCGCAGCGCCCCGACTGGCCGGAGCGCGACCGCTTTTTGCTGAGCAAAGGGCACGCCGCCGCCGCGTTGTATTCGGTGTTGGCGCAGCGTGGCTTTTTCCCGCGCGAAGACCTGGGGCGCTGGGGGCATCTGGGCGCGCATCTGCAAGGGCATCCCGACCGGCTGAAGACCCCGGGCGTGGATATGTCCTCCGGCTTTTTGGGGCACGGGCTGTCCATTGCGGTCGGCATGGCGTTGGCGCAACGGCTGAGCGGGCCGCGTTACCACATTTACGTTTTGATGGGGGAGGGCGGTTGGCAGTCCGGCGTGGCTTGGGAAGGCGCGTTGACGGCGGCCAAGTATCGCGCCAGCGAAGTGACCGTGATCATGGATTACAACGACGTGCAGCTCGACGGCGCGACACACGACATCATGCCGCTGGAGCCGTTGGTTGACAAATGGGAGGCTTTTGGTTTTGCGGTGTTGCCCATTCACGGGCACAACATGCGCCAGATTTTGGATGCGCTGGACGAGGCACAAGACATCCACAGCCGCCCCACGTTGATCCTGGCCCACACCACGAAGGGCAAGGGGGTTTCCTTCATGGAAAATTCGGCGGCTTGGCATGGCAACGTGCCCAACGCGGAGCAGTACGCGGCGGCCAAAGCGGAATTGGAGGGATACGAGGCATGAGCGACAAACCACAACGTCACGCTTACGGAATGGCGTTAGCGGATTACGGCGCGGCTCATCCTGACGTGGTCGTGTTGGACGCCGATGTATCCTCGTCCACGCTGACCAAGTTCTTTGCCCAGCGCTACCCCGAACGCTTCTTCAATTTGGGGGTGACCGAGGCCAACATGGTGGATGTGGGCGTGGGCTTTGCGCTGGCGGGCAAAATTCCCTTTGTGAACACGTTTGCCGCGCTCTTGACGCTGCGCGCCTGTGAACAGATCCGCACCTGCGTGGCTTACGCACAGACCAACGTCAAGCTGATCGGCGGATATGCGGGGCTTTCGGACTACAAGGACGGGCCGACGCACTTTGCCACCAACGACGTGGCGCTGATGCGCGCTATGCCGCACATGGTCGTCTTGGCTCCGGCGGACAATATTGAGGCGGCCAAGCTCG
>CAZZNC010000179.1:0-5803 GCA_964655405.1 uncultured Anaerolineaceae bacterium
CCGGCAAAGCCGCCTGCACCTCGCGCGGCACGTAGAGAAAAACGCCGTGCGTCCAAAGGGCGGCGTTCAGCGCGGCGAACTTGCCCTCGTCCGGCGGGACGGCTTGCGTGCCCAGGTGCGCGCGCACCAGCTCCGGATGCTCACGCGCGGCGCGGTGCAGGTCCATGAAGAGCACACCTTGCGCGCGCAAAGCCTCGCCGACCGCATCGTGCACCAATTTCCCGTCCACAAAGGCCAACAGCCCGCCGCGTTCTTCGCCCAGCAGCGGATCGCGGTTTTCGGGCGGCACGTCCTCAAACGCGCCACCGTTCGGGCTGAGCAAAGCGCCCGCGCTCTGCCAGTCAATGTGCCGGTAGTCGGTGCGCCGCCACGCCTCGTCTTTCAGCGTGGGCATGGGCAGCGCCTCGTACTGCGCCCACGCCTCCAAACGCGCCCGGCGCAACCATTCCGGCTCGTCATACTGCTTGCTGACCGCCTCCACGTCCGCGCGGGTGAGCGGAGGCGGGGTGAATTCGCGTGCTACGCGACGCCGTGTCGTCACTGTTCCAACCTCTCCCTGTGCGCCCTAGCCAATCGAACCTTCCATCTGCAACTGGATCAGGCGGTTCATCTCGATGCTGTATTCCATCGGCAGCTCTTTGGTCAGCGGCTCCAAAAAGCCGTTGACGATCATGGCGTTGGCCTCGTCTTCGCTCAGTCCCCGGCTCATCAAGTAAAAGAGCTGGTCGTCGCCGATCTTGCTGACCGTCGCCTCGTGCCCCACCGTCACGAACGGGTTTTCGATCTCGATGTAGGGGTACGTGTCGGACTGGCTGAACTCGTCCAGCAGCAGCGCATCACAAACCACCGTACTGCGCACGCCCTCCGCGTCCGGATACACCTTCAGCAAGCCGCGATAGCTGCTGCGCCCGCCGTCCTTGCTGATCGATTTGCTGATGATCTGGCTGGTGGTGTGCGGCGCCACGTGGACGGCCTTGCCGCCCGCGTCCTGAATTTGCCCGCGACCGGCAAAAGCAATGGACAAGATCTCGCCGTGCGCCCCCGGCTCCATCAAATAGACCGAGGGGTACTTCATGGTGATTTTGCTGCCCAGGTTCGCATCCACCCACTCGTGCACCGCGTCCCCGTAAACCATCGCGCGCTGCGTGACCAGGTTATAGACGTTGTCCGACCAGTTTTGGATGGTGGAATAGCGCGAACGCGCCCCACGCTTGACGATGATCTCGATCACGCCGCTGTGCAGGCTGTCCGTCGAGTACATCGGCGCGGTGCAGCCTTCCACATAGTGCAAGAACGCGCCCTCGTCCACGATGATCAACGTGCGCTCGAACTGCCCAATGCTGGGCGTGTTCAGCCGGAAGTAGGCTTGCAGCGGCATTTCCACCTTCACGCCCGGGGGCACGTAGATGAACGAGCCGCCCGACCACACCGCCGCGTTCAGCGCCGCGTATTTGTTGTCCGTCGCCGGTATCACCGTGCCGAAATATTGCCGGAACAAGTCCTCGTGTTCGCGCAAGCCGTGCTCGATGCTCTTGAAGATCACGCCCTGGCGCTCCAACTCCTTCTTGATCTGGTGATAGACCATCTCGGAGTCGTACTGCGCGCCTGCACCGGCCAAGAACTTCTGCTCGGCTTCCGGCACGCCCAGCCGGTCGAAGGTGCGTTTGATCTCCTCCGGCACGTCGTCCCAAGAGCGCGCCTCCTCTTCCGCCGGCTTGACGAAAAAGTACATATCGTCTTCGCGCAAACCGGAAAGGTCCGGCCCCCAGGTGGGCACCGGCTTGCTGCGGTAAATTTCCAACGCCTTGAGCCGCGCTTGCAACATCCACTCCGGCTCGTCCTTCGCCGCGCTAATCTGCCGCACGATCTCCTCGTCCAGCCCCTTGCGCGCCTTGAAAACCGACGTATCCGGATCGCTGAAGCCGTATTGCTCCTCGTAACGCTCGCGTATGCCCTTGAGCTGTTCAGCGTCGCTCGTACTCGCCATTGCTCGCTCCTTGCGGCCTACGCCGCGCCGTTGCCCTGTTTTTCGCGCAGCCAGTCATAGCCCTGCTCTTCCAAATGCTCCACCAGCTCCGGCCCGCCCGTTTCCACGATGCGCCCGTCCATCATGATATGCACCACTTGCGGACGGATGTAGTTCAGGATGCGCTGATAGTGCGTGATGATCAAAATGCCCATGTCGATCTGCTCGTGCAGCGTCAACGCGCCTTCTGCCACAATGCGCAGCGCGTCAATGTCCAGCCCCGAATCCGTCTCGTCCATGATGGCGATCTTCGGCTCCAACACGGCCATTTGCAGAATTTCGGCGCGCTTCTTTTCCCCACCGGAAAAACCTTCGTTGAGGTAGCGCCCCGCAAAGCTGCGATCCATCTTCAGCACGTCCATTTTTTCCAGCATCAGCTTGCGGAAAGCCGGAATGGAAATGCCCTTGTCTTCGGGGTCGGCGGCCTTGCGGCGGGCGTTGAGCGCATGGCGCAAGAAATTCGCCACCGTCACGCCCGGGATGGCAACCGGATATTGGAAGGCCAAGAACAGCCCCAAACGGCTGCGCTCGTCCGACTCCATTTCCACAATGTTCACCCCATCGAAAAGGATTTCGCCCTCGGTCACCGTGTAGGCCGGATGCCCCATGATGGTGTTGGAAAGCGTACTTTTGCCCGAACCGTTCGGGCCCATCAGCGCGTGAATTTCGCCCTGCCGCACGGTCAAATCAACCCCGCGCAAAATGGGCTTGTCTTCTACGCGAACATGCAAATTGCGAATTTCTAGCGTCGCGCTCATCATGCTCCTCATGTCGTGTAGCTTGTCTTTCGCAAGGCTGCGCACCCGCGCCAGCCTACCGCTCGCCGTGAAAAATTGCCAGGGGCAAGTTTCTCTCAAATGAGAATGTTTTGCAATAACGTCTTTGCCAATTATAGCAATTTCCGGCATAATCAAGCAATAAAGAAAGCGATTTTCTCGTAAAATCAGCGTGCATGGATGTATCTTGCACCCACGCCCTGCATCTAACTTAACAAACAGCGCGCGTCCTCACCACTGGACGCACCACAAAAACGGCCTTGTACGCCGGCGCGCGCCGCAAATCCCGCGCCGTGCGAACCACTCGGGAGCTGATGAGCATGAGCCAAGAGACCCCCAACACCCCGTCGCAAACGCCCAACGACCACCCCGCCGACGAAACGCCGGACTTCAGCAAGATGTCACTGGACGAGAAAAAAGCGCGCGTCATGGAAGCGTTGCGCGCCGTCGTTGATCCGGAGATCGGGCTAAACGTCGTTCAATTGGGTTTGATCCGCGAGCTGGAAATCCAAGACGACCGTATGCACATTGTGATGATCCTCACCACGCCGTTTTGCCCCTACGCCCCGCAGATGTTGGAAGCCACACGCATCACCGCGCAGCAGGCGCTGGGCGGCATCACCACCACCATCGAGGTGGGATTGGACGTTTGGCGTCCGGACATGGCCGAGGACGGCATATTGGACGATTGGGGGCTGTTCTAAACACACGACGGGCGCGGTTGGGCAAACGCTGCTCAACCGCGCCCATTCCCTTTGCTCTGCTCAGCGGCTTTCCCAATCCACCGTCAGGGTGTACGCGCCCTCATCCGGCGCAAATTTCCCAGCCGCAATGTTGATCTGATACCCACCATCGGCAGGCAAGCTCAACGTCACAGAAAAACGACTGACGGCGCTGCCGTCGCTGGAAAAAAGCACCGTGTCGCTGCTTTCTTGCCGCACACTCAGCGCCGGCAAAACGCCTTCCGCAGCCTCCAGGGTCACGCGCACCACGTCGCCACGTTCTCCGACGAAATAATGCCGCCGCACGTCTTCTTGCACGGCAAGCTGCCCTCGTTGCGGCACCCCGTCCGCCAGCAATACAGCGTCCGCCGGCTTCATCAGCAACTGATAGGGGCCGCCGCCGCCGTCATCGGTCTGTGACACCGCCACAACATAGCGTTCGTCGGGCAACAACAAAAGCACATCGGGGTTGTCCGATGCGTTGGGATCGCTCAGGACAAGCTGACCGTCCGCCCCGTACACTTGAAGTTGGGGGCTGCTCGAATAATCATCGGCGTTCAGGCTCAAGCTCACCAATTCCGGCTCGCCAGCGTCCGCTTGCACCAGGTAATATTCCGCCGGAGTCTCGGCGTTAATCTCGCCATGTACCCCCTTCAGCATCGCCAAGCAAGGCACCGTGTTCAGCGAGGACAGGCTCAAACGGTAGTCACCTGCTCCGGCGTAACGCGAGGCAACAATCGTATAGGCGCCACCGGTGGGCAAGGTATAGGGGCCGATGCGCGCGTTGAGACCCGGGCCGCTGTCGTCGTCGCTGGCTAAAGTGCTGCCCGTGGCGTCCAGCAACGTCAACAACGGATCGAGTTGCGAGCCAGCCACCGCCTGCATCTCAATCAGCACCACATCACCGTTTGCGCCGGTGAACGTCCACATCTGCTCGCTGCTGGCTTGGTCGAGCATCCCCTCGACGGTTTCGCCGTAGACAATGCGCTCTGTGCTTTGCGGGGTCGGCGCGGCCCAAGCTGCCCCCCAACTCAACGCCAGGAACACAACCGCCATCCCTGCCCCCACACGCCCCAATCTGCTCATCGTGTGCTCCTTTGCCGTTTACTGAAACAACAAAGGGCGCGCGCCGCACTTACGTCACAGTTCGCGGCTGTCTCGCCCCACGAGAAAAACCCAGCTACGCGCGCCCTGAAACTATTATTGCACAAAAGGCGTATATTTCGCATAGAAGGGGAGCAAAAATTGTCCAGAATTGTCAGAGCCAGCGCCGAAAGATTGCTTTAGTGCAGTATGCCCCTTATACTTAGAACAGATCATTCTTGTTTCTAGTGCCTTCATATCTCCCTATATTCGCCATATTCGAGGATTATTGTAATGCACGCAGAGCTGTCCCACCAACGACACGGCCCGTCCACCGATCTTTCGGTGAAGAAGATCAAAGAAAACACCCACACACTGGCCTTGGACGGCATGGGGGAAAATCGGCGCCATTGGCAACACGTGCTCAGCCGTCGTGCCGCTCAGGTGCTGTGGGCCAAGCTCACCATGCTGCTCTATCCGGACAAAGCCTCACTCGTGCTCAGCCGCGCGGCCACTGCCCCGCTCAACAGCAACGTTTTTGGCCGACACGCGCTGACCACCCATGTCGAGGTGATCCAAACCGAAAAAGGCTACACACTGATCGGGCGCGCGCATCATGCCCGCTGGACGGCTCAGATTGCCGAAGGCGAAACACGGCAGCTCTGGGCCGCACTGGACACGTTGCTGTATCCGGTGGGCTGGGAAGGACGCACCAACGTGCCCCGCCAGCCACAAGCCGAATAGCTCCGCCCGACACCACACATTTGCAAGTTCCGCTGCCGTCCCTGCCAGGAGCGTATGCAGCGGCACGTCCCCCTTTTTTGCTTCCCCATCTGCTCGATTGCCATTTTCGTTGTAATGTACTAGTATGCGCCTAAAGGGTTAATTTAAGGTTTGCGAAGGAGCAGGCTATGGCGACGCCTTACGACGGTAAAGTCGCAATTTGGCACTGGAAAGGCGATGCAATTGCCGAAGAAACCATCGAGGATGTGGTGCGCACGCTGAAAAAGTGGGCGCCTCACGTTACACAGGTTTGGGTGAAAACCAACGACGGGGAAAATTGGCAGGGCGAGTTCGACGACGACCGCGACCTCGCCATAGACAACGCCGCGAGCGTCGCCAAATGGGTGCGCGTGCTGGAACAAAACGGCATGGAATTCCATGCCTGGGCGGTGGTGAAAGGCAAAAATATCGAA
>CAZZNC010000180.1:0-5799 GCA_964655405.1 uncultured Anaerolineaceae bacterium
CACTTTGCCACCAACGACGTGGCGCTGATGCGCGCTATGCCGCACATGGTCGTCGTGGCTCCGGTGGACAATATCGAGGCGGCCAAGCTCGTGCCGCTCATCGCAGAACACGCGGGGCCGGTTTATATGCGCATCAGCCGCGCGGTGGTGCCGGACGTGTTCGACGAGTCGCTGAGCGTGCAGCTTGGCAAAGGGCACACGTTGCGCGATGGCGGGGACGTTACCGTGATCGGCAGCGGGAGCATGATGGGGCGCTGTGTGCAAGCCGCCGACGCGCTAGCCGCCGAGGGAATTGACGTGCGCTTGCTGGCGATGGCTTCGCTCAAGCCGCTGGATGTGGACTTGGTGCGGCGCGCGGCTGCCGAAACCGGCGCTATTGTCACGGCAGAAGACCACAGCGTGATCGGCGGGTTGGGGAGCGCCGTAGCCGAAACGTTGGCGGAAAGCGTGCCCGTGCCCATTGAGTTCGTGGGGCTGCGTGACAGCTTCGCGCAGACGGGCCTGGATACCGAGTCTCTGATGGACGCTTGCGGCTTGGCCGTTGCGGACATTGTGCGGGCGGCCAAGCGCGCTTTGCAGCGCAAGGGCTGAGCCGAAAACGCGCTCCAGACGTTACAGAAACGAGAGGGTAAACGATGCGAATTGCTGTGCTCAACGAAACCAGCGCCGCTGACCGTAACGCGGACATCTTGGCGGCGCTGGAAGGACGAGAACATACGATCATCAACGCGGGCATGACGAAGAACTTTGCCCAGCCGGAACTGACCTACATCCACACCGGTTTGCTGGCGGCGCTGTTGCTCAACACCCAGCGCGTGGATTTCGTGGTGGGCGGGTGCGGCACCGGACAAGGCTTCCTCAACGCGGCTATGCAATATCCCGGGGTGTTCTGCGGCCATATCGTGACCCCGCTGGATGCTTGGCTCTTCACGCAAATCAACGGTGGCAACTGCGTTTCGTTGATGCTCAACCAGGGCTACGGATGGGCGGCCAACGTCAACTTGCGTTTCATCTTCGACCGCCTTTTCGGCGTGGAATCCGGCGCGGGCTATCCTCCACACCGGCGCGAGTCTCAACAGACGTCGCGGCAAACGTTGATGGGCGTTTCGGTCGCGGCGCACCGTTCTATGGCCGAGATCATCGCGGCGTTGCCGGACGAGGTCGTGCAGCCTGCGCTGCGCTACCCGGGCATCGCGGAATTGCTCGACGTGGAGCATGTCGAAGATGTGGCCCTGAAAGACGCCCTTGTGAAACGGATGTAACGCGATGTCTAGCAAAACCCTACCCAACTATATTCATGGCGCGTGGCAGCTTTCCGCTGCCGGCGAGACCCGCGCGGTTTTCAATCCGGCCAATGGCGAGGTGTTGGCGCTGACGCCCCTTTCTCCCCCCGCCGAAGTGGATCGCGCGGTCCAAGCGGCTGCGGCGGCCTTCGATGGCTGGCGGCGCACGCCTGCCGAAGACCGTGTGCAGTATCTTTTCAAGCTCAAGATGCTTTTGGAAGAGCACATTGACGAGCTTTCCCGTTTGATCACTGACGAAAACGGCAAGACGTTCAAAGAGGCCAAAGGCGAGATGCGCCGCGCCATCGAGGATGTGGAAGTGGCCTGTGGCATCCCGACGCTGATGCAGGGCACGTTTTCCGAAGACATTGCGCGCGGCATTGATGAGATCATGATCCGGCAGCCGGTCGGCGTGGTGGCGATCATTACGCCCTTCAACTTCCCGGGCATGATCCCCTTCTGGTTTTTGCCGTATGCGGTCGCCACCGGCAACACGGTGATCCTCAAGCCGTCCGAGCGTTGCCCAATGACCATGCAACGCGCGTTCGAGCTGATCGATCAGTTGGGGCTGCCCCCGGGGGTGGTGAACTTGGTCAACGGCGGGCCGGAAACCGTCAACGCCCTTTTGGAGCACCCAACCGTCCGCGCGGTGAGTTTCGTGGGTTCGACGCCGGTGGCGCGTCACATCTACACGCGGAGCGCTCAACACGGCAAGCGTGTGCAGGCGCAGGGGGGCGCCAAAAACCCCATCGTTGTCTTGCCGGATGCCGACTTGGAACGCACGGTGCAGATCGTGGTGGATAGCGCTTTTGGCAACGCGGGACAGCGCTGTCTGGCGGCGTCTCTGGCGATCTTGGTGGGGGAAGTGGATGAGCAGTTCACCGAAGCGCTGGTCGAAGCGGCCCGTGCGCGTGTGATCGGTTATGGGCTGAACAAAAACGTCACGATGGGGCCGGTGATCTCGCCGGAGAGCAAAGCGCGCATCGAAAAGTTGATCCAAACCGGCGTGGACGAAGGGGCGCAACTGGTGTTGGACGGACGTGGCGCGTCGGTGGCGGGTTGGGAGGGCGGCAACTTTTTGCGCCCGACGATCCTGCGCAACGTTGTGCCGCAAAGCACCATCGCACGCACCGAAATTTTTGGGCCGGTGCTGGGCATGATGCACGTGCAAACGTTGGACGAGGCGATAGCGTTGGTCAACGGCGGCACGTATGGCAACATGGCGTGCATCTTCACCGACAGCGGTGCATCGGCGCGCAAATTCCGCTACGAGGCGCAGGCGGGCAATGTGGGCGTCAATATCGGGGTCGCGGCGCCGATGGCATTCTTCCCCTTCAGCGGCTGGAAGGATAGCTTTTTTGGCACATTGCACGCCCAAAGCCATCACGGAGTGGAGTTTTACACGCAAACCAAAGTGGTGATCGAGCGCTGGCCGAAGGAATGGTCGCGCAAGTTCTAGGGAGGCTGCTTCCGATGAAAGGGCGCGGCATTTTCGCCGGCATCGCCGGAGCGTATCCCCGCGCGTTGTACCGTGCGGCGGGCTTCGGCGAAGCCGACTTCACCAAGCCTCTCATCGGCATTGCCAACTCGTGGACCGAGGCCAACCCGGGCCATGTGCATCTGCGCCGCCTGGCGGAGTGGGTCAAAGAAGGGGTGCGCGCGGCGGGCGGTGTGCCGGTGGAATTCAACGTGCCCGCGCCGTGTGACGGCATCGCGCAAGGGCCGGGGATGCACGCCATTTTGCCCATGCGGGATATGATCGCCGCCTCGGTGGAGCTGATGGTGCAGGCCAATCAGTTCGACGGCGTGGTGATGTTGGGCACGTGCGACAAGATCATCCCCGCGCTGCTGATGGCGGCGGCGCGCTTGGACTTGCCGACGCTGCTGGTCACCGGCGGCCCGATGATGCCGGTGGAATACGAGGGGCAGCCGTTGGTGCTGAGCGATGTCAAAGAGGCGATGGGGCGTTTCAACGCGGGCTTGATTGACGAAGAAACGTTCCTTGCCATCGAGCGCACAGCCTGCCCGGGCGCGGGAGCGTGTCCTTTCATGGGCACTGCAAACACGATGGCGAGCATCGCGGAGGCGTTGGGCATGACGTTGTCCGGTTGCGCCACATTGCCCGCCGTTGATCCACGCCGCGAGGCGTTGTGCCGTGCTTCGGGGCAGCGCATCGTGGCGTTGGTGCAAGAAGGGCTGAGCGCCCGTCAGATGCTGACCCGTCCGGCGCTGGAAAATGCCATGCGCGTCTTTTTGGCGCTGGGCGGTTCTACCAACGCCGTGCTGCATCTTTTGGCGTTGGCGATGTGCGCGGACGTGCCGCTGACGTTGGAGGATTTCGACGCGATCAGTCGCGCTACGCCGCTCGTCGCGCGCTTCAAACCGGCTTCGCCGCATACGGTGGTTGACCTCGACCGTGTGGGGGGGATTCCGGCGGTCTTGGGCGCGCTGGCCCCGTTGCTACATGGTGATCTGCCGACGGTGAGCGGGCACACCGTCGCGCAGATCGCCGCCCGCGCGCCCGCGCCGGACGGGGACGTGCTCCATACGTTGGACGCGCCCTTGTCTGCGGAAGGGGGCTTGGCGGTGCTGAAGGGCAATTTGGCTCCGCTCGGCGCGGTGGTCAAACAGAGCGCGGTGCATCCGGCCATGTTGCGCCACGAGGGGCCGGCACGTGTTTTTGATTGCGAAGAGGCCGTGCGCGAAGCTTTGTTGGCACGCCGTGTGCAGGCCGGTGACGTGCTGGTCATTCGCTACGAAGGGCCGTCGGGCGGCCCGGGGATGCGCGAACTTTCGATTCCGGCGGCTATGCTGATTGGGATGGGGCTGGGCGAGTCGGTGGCGATGGTCACCGATGGGCGTTTTTCCGGCGCGACGCGCGGCCCGTGCATCGGGCATGTGGCGCCGGAGGCGGCTGTGGGTGGGCCGCTGGCTGCTGTGCGGGACGGCGACCGCATCGCCATAGACATTCCCGCTCGCCGCTTGGAGCTGTTGCTGCCCGCCGATGAGCTGGCGCAGCGGCTGGCTGCTTTGCCCCTGCGCGAACCGCCGATGGCACGCGGCTTTCTGGCTGCGTATGCGCGCCTGGTTGGTTCGGCGGAGCGGGGGGCCGTTTTCCCGCGCTGCGAGTAGCGGCGCGTGCTCCGGGCACGCTTCAGGCCCTCACCCCCGCCCCCTCTCCCTCAGGGCGAGGGGAGAAAGGGCGCAAAGTCCAAAATTTTGATCGCGCGTCAGCGCGATCAAAGAACACCGCGCCGACCAGAGACTAGTGGATCATAGGGAAGGGGGACGCACCACCCGAAACCCCACAAAGATGTAGCAGAAGCTCGGATTGAACCAGAAGCGAAACGCGGCGCGCGTGTAGTACTGATGGATAAACCACGAACCGCCGCGCACCACCCGATGGGCGTCCCCTTCCGGCGTGTCGTCCCCCGTCTCGTAGGCCGTCAAGCACCACTCCCACACGTTGCCCGCCATGTCCACCGCACCGAAGGGGCTGTCGCCGTGCTCTTCGTATTTGTACACCGACGTTGTGTGGCCCGCTCCATTTTCGCCGGCATTGCAGCGCGAGCTGTCCCACGTGTCTCCCCAGGGGAATGTACGTCCGTCGTCGCCCTGGGCGGCGCGTTGCCATTGCTGCTCGCTGGGCAGCGTGACTTCCTCCCCGCTGACCTCGCTCAGCCAGCGGCAAAAGGCCATTGCCTCGTACCACGACACGCCCACCACCGGATGGTCTGCGCCGTTCCATTCGGCGTCTTGCCAATACGTCGGCTCTGTCCAGGGATTTCCTGTTGGCTCTGACGTTCCTTTTTGGCTGTTCCACGCCCATCCTTCTTCACGTGTGCGCCAACCGGCCTCCGTCCACCAGCGCCGCTCGTGATAGCCGCCCGCCTCCACGAAGAGCGCGTATTGGGCGTTGGTGATCGGGTATTTGGCGATGGCAAACGCGGCAACGTCAAAGATCGTAGCGTGTTTTAAGTAGCTTTCCTCTTTGTCGTACCCATCGGGAACAAGCGTCACCTGCCCCGCCGGTATCTCGATCCAGGCGAAAGGCGGCGGCAACAGCTCCGGCACGCGGGCACGTTTTCGTGCTTGTGGTCGTCGCTCGATCTCGCGTTGGCGCGTTTGAGTTTCCAACGCAGCTTCTTGCGAGGCAGCGCTGGGCGGGGCGTCTTCGGGCGGGGCCGCATGACGCGGCACGGCAGGCGCGGACTTACGCGGGCGGCGGAGCAATTTACGTTCGGCCACCGTGAGCGCACGCAGGGCATAGCTAATGAAAAGTTTCATAGGCGCTCAGCTTTTGGGTAGGAACGGCATTGCTCCAACTATACCGAATGGGCGTGCGGTTGCGCCACTGCTGTCGGGCAAAAATGCCCGCGCGCGGAGTGCTTGACAAGCGCGGCGAATTTATCATATAATGAAGGCCAAAGATGGAACCGGTTCCATTTGGGCCGATGCGGGGACAACGAGGCGCTGATGCCGACTATTCGGGACGTGGCGAAGCGCGCGGGCGTGG
>CAZZNC010000181.1:0-5792 GCA_964655405.1 uncultured Anaerolineaceae bacterium
GAAATTCTGAAAAAAGGCGGCTGCCGTGCTTACTCGGAAGAAAAGACAGACTTTGCCTGACGGCTTGCGCTACGAGGATTTGCCAACTTGGATGCGACATACGCGCCGCGAGGTGGACTGGGCGTTTTTGGTCATGGCCCTGGTGGTGTTGATGAGCGCCTGGCCGTTCTTTGCGCACGCGGGCTTGCCGTTCACCCCGTCCATGCGCGCATTGGTGGCGCGCACGGTGGAAATGGCAGAAAGCATCCAGGCAGATGTGCTCTATCCACGTTGGGCGCCGGATTTCAACTACGGGTACGGTTCGCCGGTGTGGGATTATTTGGCGCCACTGCCCCATTACCTGACGGGGCTTCATCGTGTGTTGGCCCAAACTTCGGTGGAACTCAGCGTCAAGGTGATTTTCGTGTTGGCGCTGTTGCTCAATGGGTTGGGCATGTTTAGCTTCGTGCGCCGCCGGTGGGGGACGTATGCGGGCATCTTGGCCGCTACGGCCTATGTCTACAGTCCGCAGCTCGTGCTGGGCTTGCCCTATCTCCAGGGCGACTTGGGGTTACTGCTGGCGTTGGGTTTGTGGTGGTTGGCGTTGTGGGTGCTGGACCGCGTATTGGTTTCCGGCAATGGTGGAGACGTAGGCGGCGCGGTTGTGATCGTGGCGTTGCTTTGGCTGACCCTGGCTCCACTCAATGGGGTGTTGGTGTTGTTGTTGGGTGCATGGTTGGCTTGGCAACGCTGGGCACGCCGCTCGTCCCAACATTTGGGGAAGGGGGGGGCTGTGTTGGGGTTGGGCACGGCGCTCAGCGCGTTTTACTGGCTGCCGGCCTGGTTGGAGTGGGGCGCGGTGCGTTGGATGCCGACCTCGGCGTATTCGCTGAATGTGTGGCCGCCGCTTTCCTGGTCGGATCTATTGGGCGGGCCGTCACGTCTCACGCTCAATGTCATCAATCCGCAGCCGACGGCGGCGCTGGGGGTGGCGGTGTGGGGTGGCGCGGTATTGGCGTTAGGGGGCTTATGGTGGTGGCTTTGGCGACAAGCGCCGCATGTGCCACGCCCGATGCCGCGTGGTGAGGCGTTGCAATGGCGGTTGGTGCGCATGATGCGTTTGATGCCCGTTGCGCCGCGTGAGGCTGTTTTTTTCATGTTTCTGAGCGTCGCGCTCGGGATTGCTGTGGTCGTTCCCAACGTGTCTTTGTGGAAACTAGCGCCGACGTGGTCGCCTTTACGTTCGTCCATGGTGCTGCCGGTGATTGTGGGCTGCGTAGCTGTAGTGGCCGGACAGCTCGGTTGGCTCTTGGAACGTAGCACGCGGCGTACTTTGGCTGTGGTTGCCATGAACGGGGTGCTTGCAGTGATCTTTTTAACGGCGCTGCCAGCATTGGTCATGCCTGACTGGCCGGCGCGTGCGGCTGCGGCCAATGTGTTGGATGTGTTGCGGGACGAGTTGCGCGGACACATGATTGCTTCGCTATCCGACGGTTGGTTGTTGCCCACAACCGTGCCCCAACTGCCCATCCCGGACCCTGCATTGATCGCTTCCTATCAGGGCGGGGTGGTCAACCGTGTGGCGCGAGAAGCATTGCCCGCTGCGGCACAGGTGGACGTGATTCAGCACAAGCCGCAATCCGAACGTTTGGCCGTCACCACGCCGTATCCGGTGGATGTGCCGTTGCGCTTGTTGGCTTTTCCACTCTGGGAGGCTCGCATCAAAGACGTTGCCGTGCCGGTGTATACCGATCCCGAAACGGGGTTGGTAACGTTACATTTGCCGCCGGGACAGCATGAAGTGCATGTGCGCTTGAGCGCGTCGCGGGTGCGGGCTGTAGGCTGGTTGGTTTCGGGCGTGGGACTGGTCGGCACGTTGCTTTTGGTGCTGAATTTGCTTTACCGGCAGAACACACCGTCCCGCTCGTTGCGTTGGCGTGTTCCGATTTGGCAGCCGCCGCGTGAGGCTGTGCCCTATCATCACATCGTGTGCATCGGCTTGGCGTTGTGGTTCGGTGTGGGGACTTTGCCGCCGCGCATAGCGCCGGAGCGTTTTGCGCAGCATGTGCCGTCGGGTGTGGTGCCCGGGGCCACGCCTTTGCCGCGCGCTTTGCAGGGGGGCGTAGACTTGCTGGCGTATGATCTGACGCCGCGCGCTGCTCTGAGGCCCGGCGACACGCTGACCGTGCAGCTGTATTGGCGTGCCGTGCGTCCGGACTTGCCGGACTATCAGGTGAGCTTGGCATTGGTGGCGCTCAATGCGCCGGAGGAACGCTTGCTTTTCGAGCAGCACCGTCACCCTGCCCAGTTGCCGACCAGCTTGTGGGCGCATTGGCCGCTTTTTGATCATTATGTGCGGGATGCGTATATATTGCGCGTGCCTGCCGACGCTCCGGTGGGTGAGTATCAGATCGTGGTGCAAATGGAGCGCTGCGCGCGAACCGATTTGTTCCCTTGCGCTCAAGGCGAGCCGCTTTTTGTGCGTGATCCTTATGGCAGCCGCTTGGGACAACAGATTGTGTTGCCGGATGTGTTGCGTGTGTTGCGCTGAACGCTGCCGTTGTGCAGGTTGCTTGCTAACGAGGGCGGCTGCTGTATAATGCGACTAGGCAAGCCCGGGTGTTTTCTCGGCTTGTGAAGGACAACGGCGTTTGCTCGTGGCGTATGCTCGGGCAGCGCGTTGAAAATGTATTTTGCGGACGGGCCACGTGTACGGAGATGGTGATGAACCAACAAGATGTTGACGCACGGATTGGGGCGGCTTGGGAAGCCTTGCAGGCGGGCGATCATCAGACGGCGATTGCTGAATTCGAACAACTGGTGGCGGAAGTTCCCGACCACATCGACGCGCATTGGGGGTTGGGGTTGGCGTATCGCCATGCAGGAAAAGCCCAAAAAGCGTTGCAAGCCTTTGAGCAGGTCAAAAGGCTGATTGAAACCGAACTTACTGAACACCCCAAAGAACATGGCCGCTGGTTCATCCTCAACCGCATGGTGCAACAGCAGATTGAGCAGCTCGCGGAGGAGGGATAATGACGCCGCGCGAAGAGCGTGCCGATGGCTCTTTCTAAACGGGAGCGACTCGAACGCGCTATTGCGGGGCAAGAAGTTGATCGCGTGCCAGTGGCTTTGTGGCGGCACTGGCCCGGGGACGATCAGCGTGCCGCCGATCTCGCCGAGGCAACGGTGGCTTTTCAGCGGCGTTGGGACTTTGATTTTGTCAAAGTGACCCCTGCCAGCAGCTTTTGCATCATCGATTACGGTGTGCAAGATCGTTGGATGGGGCATTTGGAAGGCACGCGCGAATATACCAAACGGGCTGTCGAACGCAGCTTGGACTGGACGGATTTGCGTGTGCTTGACCCCGGGCGTGGAGCGTTGGCGCGGCAACTCGACGCGCTGCGCATGATCCGAGACGCGCTGGACGACGATGTGCCCATTATCCAAACGATCTTCAGTCCCCTGGCACAAGCGAAAAACATTGCGGGTAAAGCGCCGCTCATCAAGCACATGCGCACCGTGCCGGATCGTTTGCGGACGGGTTTGGGTATCATCACCGAAAGCACACTGCGTTTCATCGATGCCATGCGGCAAATCGGCCTCTCCGGCATCTTTTATGCGGTACAACATGCTTCCTATGCTGTGATGAGCGAGGATGAGTACCGCGAATTTGGCCGCCCCTATGATTTGCGCATTTTGGAGGCGCTGCCGGATGCGTGGTGGCTCAATGTGATGCACTTGCACGGGGACGCGCCTATGTTCGATCTGGTGGCGGACTATCCGGTGCAGGCGATCAATTGGCATGACCGCGAAACCGTTCCTTCGCTGGCCGACGGCAAGCTCAAATTCGACGGTGCCGTGAGCGGTGGACTGGGGCGCTGGAATCCGATGCACAATGGCACGCCGGTTGAGGTGCGTGAGCAGGCGCGTCGCGCCATCGAAGAAACCAACGGGCGGCGCTTCATCCTTTCCACCGGTTGTGTGATCATGACCACGACGCCGCTTTCCAACATCCGCGCCGTGCGTGAAGTGGTCGAAAAGGCTTTTTAAGGGGGGTAGCGTGCCAATTCGCGTCATTTCCGGCTCGGCCAAGGGGCGCAAACTCAAGATGGTGACGGGCGGGGGTGTGCGTCCGGTGATGGATCGTGTCAAAGAAGCGCTGTTCAACATCTTGGGCACAGGTGTGCAAGGCAGCACGTTTTTGGACTTGTTCGCGGGCACGGGCAGCGTGGGCATCGAGGCGTTGAGTCGCGGCGCGGCGCGTGTGCGTTTCTTGGACACCAACCCGCGCGCCATTCGCGTCATTCGGGAAAATTTGGAGCATACGCGCTTGGCCGACCGCGCGGAGGTGCTGCGTCAAGACGCTTTTTCGTATTTGCAGCGTGCACGCCCCGAGCCGTTCGAGTATGTTTACGTGGCCCCACCGCAATACAAAGGCATGTGGAAGCGTGCTTTGCTGTTGCTTGATGCGCATCCCGATCATCTCGTGCCGGATGGGATCGTTGTGGTGCAGATCGATCCGTCCGAACGCGAGGACTTGGACTTGCTCGTGCTGCAACCTTACGACGAGCGCGTTTACGGCAAAACGTTGCTATGGTTCTTTGAACGTCCGCCAGACGATGAGACGGCTACCGGAGAGAACTAAGGGGCGGGCTTCCCGTTGTCCTGCCGTTCCAAGAAGCGTTGCACCCAGGCCAACGCTTCTTTTTCTGTGTGTATTTCCTCGGTGACCTGTGCCTCTTGCAACCCCGCGAGTATCTGGCCAATTTGTGGGCCTGGGGGCAAACCGAAGCGCGCGATGATCTGCCGTCCGCTCAGTAAAGGCGGCGGAGCAACGACAGTTTCGTGATGTTCCAGGTAAGCTTCCAGCAGTGTTTGGATGGTTTCCAGGTAGTGCGTCCAGCTTTGTGTATCCAGCCGTGTCCCATACGTCGCCAGATAGTCGGCCATTGCCAGCAAACACACGTCCACGCCGGCCTGCCCTGTTGCGTGCCAAAAGCGATAGGTGGCACGGCGTGTCAGCTTAGGGCTGTCGCTGAGCCAGTGCGGGCGCATGTGGTGACGCACGATAGTTCCCAGACGGGTGACCTCTTCTTTGCTGAGCCGCAAGGCGCGCACGCGCTTTTCTGCAATTTGCGCGCCGACGTGCTCGTGCTTCCAAAAATGCAGCTTGCCCTCGTCGTCCACGACGCGCGTGGCTGGTTTTCCCACATCGTGCAACAGCGCGGTCAACATCAGCAGGGCATGGTGCGTGCGCTCGTTGGGCCAGCAATGCGCGAGGTGTGCTTGCAACTTTTCTCGCAAGTGGGAAAGTGCGAAAGCCACTGCGCCGATTTGCACGTTGGCGGTGATGTTGTCGCCGTGGCCTGGTTGGAGCGCGTGCAGAATGGTGTCCAAATTTTCCACGACGTGCAGCGTGTGGTGCCAAAGATCGTACTGGTGGGGTAGGGGCTGGGTTACGTCCAGCATTTCCGCTGTTTCTGGGATGACGTGTTGCAAGACGCCCAACCGCTGCGCGGCGCTCAAGGCGACCCAGGGGCGGGGGGCGTCCAGTATATGGAACAACTCGTCGCGCACGCGCTCCGGTGAACTTTGCGTCAGGGCCGGCGCGTGTTTTTTGATACTGGTGCGCGTCTGGGGTTCGATCTGTAGTCGAAAGGTGACGCTGGCGCGTATGGCACGCATGGCGCGGATCGGATCGTCGGCGATGGCGTGCGGAGTGCATTGGCGCAGCCGGTGAGCGTCCAAGTCGTCCAGCCCACCGAGTGGATCAAGAATATTTTGCAAGTCTCCGCCCATCTGCACAGCCATCG
>CAZZNC010000182.1:0-5776 GCA_964655405.1 uncultured Anaerolineaceae bacterium
TCCATGTGTTTTCGTATGGGGTGGATGGTCAAGGGAATATGAAAAGCGAAAATCCTGGCGAAATATTGTGTTTGTAGGAGTGGGGTTGGCAATCCTGGTTTCTCTCTTTGGGAGTGCTTTATACGATTTTTTACGTGGGTAGAGGCATTGTTTTAGTTGCTTATAGTTAGTTGTTAGATAGCTCATACCCCGCCAAGCTGCTATAATTCCCCTCATGGACGACTACTCCCCACCCACGCAACCCCGCTCCGAGTACGCGGGCCTGATGCTCGCCGCCGCACTGATGGCAACCGGCGGTTGGGTCGGGCTGTGGCTGCTGGTCACCACCACCCTGCCGACGGCCTCCGCCCGCTGGCTCTTTTTCGTGCTGCTCTACCTGGCCGTCACGGGCACGGTGCTGCCCTTTGCGCGCTTCCTGAACGCGCGCTTTACGCGCGGCGGCGCTTCTGCGGGCGTGGTGTTGCGCCAAAGCCTGTGGGTGGGCCTCTACGTGGTCGCCAGCGCCTGGCTGCAAATTTCCCGCGTGCTCAGTCCCGTGATCGCGTTTTTGCTGGCGCTGAGCCTGGTGGTAATCGAAGTGTTCTTGCATGTGCGCGAATGAAATGCAAATGAGAAAGGACGTTCCATGAAGTCCGATTTGGATCGTTTGATGGCCGAACGCAAACTCGATGCGTTGATGACGTTGCCCACCGAACACGACAACCCCGTGCGCACCTATCTTGCCAACGGTGCGCATTTTTTCGGCATGGTGATCAAAAAGCGCGGCGAAGTGCCCGTGCTGTTGGCGCACAGCATGGAACGCGAAGAGGCGGCCAAAAGCGGCTTGCGCGTCTACACGTGGGACGACTTTGGCTATAGCGCGCTACTGCAACAGCACGCCGACGAGCCGGAAAAAGCCACCGTGCTTTGGTATAAACGCATCTTCGAGACGCTGGGTGTGCGCGGACGTGTCAACATCTGTGGCGTGGGCGACCTGAACGTCGCCTACCGCACGCTGCGCGCGCTGAGCGTGAACATGGTGGGACAGGTGGCTTTCGTCACCGAAACCGCGCGCGACACGATCTTCGACCGCGCCTATGAGACCAAAGACGCCGACGAGCTGGCCGCGCTGCGCGATGTGGCCGCCCGTTCCAGCGCGGTGATGCGCGCCACGCGCGATTGGCTGGCGACGCATCGCGCCGACGACGAGGGCATCGTGCGCGCAGCGGACGGCGCGCCGCTGACCATTGGCACGGTCAAACAACGGGTGCGCGTGGCGCTCTTGGAGCACAATTTGGAAGATCCGGAGGGCATGATCTTTGCGCAAGGGCGCGACGCAGGCATCCCGCACAGCTCCGGCCAGAACGATCAGCCGTTGCGGGTGGGCGAGGCCATCGTTTTCGATCTTTTCCCGCGCGCGCCACGTGGCTATTTCCACGACGCCACGCGCACATGGTGCTTGGGTCAAGCGCCGTCGGACGTGCAAGCGGCTTACGATGACGTGATGAGCGCATACCGCTTGGCGGCGGAAATGTGCGCGCCGGACGTGCCGACGAGCGCCATACAGCGCGCGGTCTGCGAATACTTCGAGGGACGCGGGCATCCGACCGTGCTCAACACCCCGGGCACCACCGACGGTTACGTGCACTCACTGGCGCACGGGCTGGGGTTGAACGTGCACGAAGCACCGTACTTCCCCACGCATGGCGAGCGCTATCATTTGCAGCCGGGCAGTGTCTTTACGCTGGAGCCGGGGCTGTACTATCCCGAGCGCGGCTTCGGTATTCGCATCGAAGACACGACAGCGTTGGATGCGGACGGGGCGCTGCTCACGCTGACCGATGTGCCATATGATCTCGTGATCCCGTTGCAAGGGTAAGGGGCCATGACGCTGATTTTGGGCATCGAATCCTCGTGCGACGAAACCGGCGCCGCTGTGGTCGAGGACGGCGTGCGCATCCTTTCCAACGTGGTGGCCTCGCAGATTGCGCTGCACGCGCCCTACGGCGGCGTTTTCCCCGAGGTGGCCTCCCGCGCGCATATCGAGGCGATCTATCCGGTGGTGGAGCAGGCGCTCAGCGACGCGGGTGTGACGCTCGACGATCTGGACGCGGTCGCCGTGACGCGCGGACCTGGTCTGGCCGGCTCTCTGCTGGTGGGCGTGAACTTCGCCAAGGGGTTGGCGTTGGGGCGCGGGCTGCCACTGGTGGGCGTCAATCACCTGGAAGGGCACGTCTATTCGCTCTGGCTGACCGAGCGCGACACGCCGATCCGCTTTCCGGTGGTGTGCTTGATCGTTTCCGGCGGGCACAGCGAGATCGTGCGCATCGCCGACCACGGGAACTACACGCTGCTGGGCAGCACGATTGACGACGCGGCGGGCGAGGCTTTCGACAAGGTGGCGCGGCTGCTGGGTTTGCCGTACCCGGGCGGGCCTGCCATCCAACGTGCCGCCGAGAGCGGCGACCCAACCGCTTACGCCTTCCCGCGCGCGCTGCGCGGCGAGGGCTACGACTTCAGCTTCTCCGGCCTCAAGACCGCCGTGCTGCGTGCTGTACAACCACCGCATCACGGCAAGCGCCAACCCAAACGCGAGCGCATGTCCGCCGACCAGCTCCGCCCCGACGTGAACGTCGCGGACGTGGCAGCCAGCTTTCAGGCAGCGGTGGTGGACGTGTTGGTGGAAAAGACCGTGCGCGCCGCCGCCGAGCACAACGCGCGCGAAATTTGGATCGCGGGCGGGGTCAGCGCCAACAGTGCTTTACGCGCCGCTATGACCAAAGCCGCCGAAGTGCCGGTGCGCTATCCGCCGTTGAAGCTGTGCGGAGACAATGCCGCCATGATCGCCTCGGCGGGACATTTTCGCTTTGTGCAGGGCGAGCGCGCCGCGTTGGATCTGGACGTGCGCCCGAATTGGCCGCTGGTGGCGCGCGTGCGCTGAGCGCGCAGGGGCATGGAACTTGGGCCGTCGGCGGACGCTCGTTGCCGATGAGCGCGCGTCGGCGTGGGCGCGCCGCCCGCCCCGCGCTCCGCGCGGCGACGCGCAGCGAATGCTGCGCGTGGTGCGCCGAATGGCGCACGGCGGCGCGCCCCATGCGCACGATCACAGCCCAAGGTCCCTTGACCGACGCGCGTCCATACGCAAACGCCGCCAAGCGCGTGGCGTGCGCTTGGCGGGGAGACGCACGGGGCCGCAAGCTCCATGCAGGGGAACGCGCTAAATCAACTTGGGCGCGGCGGCCTTCACCTCGTCGCTCATCCGGTCGGCGAACTGTTCCATATACGCATGGAAGCGCTCCACCAGATCGCGCGCTTTGCGATCATAAGCCGCCTTGTCCGGCCAGGTTTGGCGCGGGTACAGCAACTCCGCAGGCACATCGGGCACAGCCTTCGGAATGGCAAAGCCGAAGATCGGGTCGCTGACCGTTTCCACGCCGTCTAGCGCTCCTTCCAACACCGCGCGCACCAGCGCCCGCGTGTAAGCCAGGTTCATGCGCTGCCCCACTCCATACGGGCCGCCCGTCCACCCCGTGTTCACCAGCCACAACTTGACATTGTGCCGCTCGACCTTTTCCGCCAGCAAACGCGCGTAAACCGTCGGATGCAACGGCATGAACGGCGCGCCAAAACACGTGCTGAACGTTGCTTTCGGCTCGGTGACGCCCTGCTCTGTACCGGCCACCTTCGCCGTGTAGCCCGCCATGAAATGGTATTGCGCCTGCGCGGGGGTCAAACGCGAAAGGGGCGGCAACACGCCAAAAGCGTCCGCCGTCAAAAAGATCACGTTGCGCGGATGGCCGCCCACGCCGCTCGCATCCGCGTTGGGCACGTGTGTAATGGGATAGGACGCGCGCGTGTTTTCTGTGAACGTCGTGTCGTCCAAGTCAATTTCGCGCGTCAGCGAATCCATCTTCACGTTTTCCAAGATCGTGCCGAAACGCCGTGTCGCCTGGTAAATTTCCGGCTCACCTTGCGGAGAAAGCCGAATCACCTTCGCGTAACAGCCGCCCTCGAAGTTGAAGACGCCGTCGTCGCTCCAACCGTGCTCGTCATCGCCGATCAGCGTGCGCGAGGAATCGTTGGAAAGCGTGGTCTTGCCCGTGCCGCTCAGCCCAAAGAACAACGCGGCATCGTCTTTGCCCTTGCCGTAATTGGCCGAACAGTGCATCGCCATCACGCCGCGTTGGGGCAAAAGGTAGTTCATCACCGTGAAGATGGACTTTTTGATCTCGCCCGCGTAATGCGTGCCGCCGATCAACACCATCTTGCGCTTGAAGTTCACCAACACGAACGCGCCGGTTGCCGTGCAAGACATATCCAGCGACGCCATCACATTCGGCGCTTGGATCAAAACGAACTCCGGCACGTGCTGCTGCAAAGCCTGCGGGTCGGTGATGCGCACGAACATATTGCGCGCCGCCATGCTATGCCACGCCATTTCGGTCACCACGCGGATCGGCAAGCGATAAGCCGGATCGGCCCCTGCGTAGCAGTCTTGCACGAAAACGTCCTTGTTCTGAAAGTGGTTCATCATGCGCCGGTACATCACTTCGAACGTTTCTTCGGAGCAGTCCCGATTCACCGTGCCCCACCAAATCGCGTCCTTGGAAGTTTCTTCCCGCACGATGAACTTATCGTTCGGTGAGCGGCCCGTATGGTCACCGGTGCGCACGACCAGCGGCCCACCTTGTGCCAAAATACCCTCATGGCGGCGGATCGCTTGCTCGTAAAGCGTGGGCACGGTCAAATTCCAATATTCGCGTCCCAGGTTTGCAAACCCATGATGTTCCAAACCATAACGGCTGTGCTGATGTTCGCTCATCGATGACAGTCTCCTTGCTCAAGCAAACCCCTTGACCTTGTGCAGAAAGTGCCCTGCACGCCCGCTTTTCAAAGCCACAGTGGGTATTCTCTCCATAGCAGCCACGAGTGTAACGAAGTCTCCCCCCCCTGACGAGCCATTTAGCCCGTTCCTATATAGGCAATTCGCACAAGGCACGTCCCACACAAAAGGGGCGGCACACATGCCACCCCTTGGTTTTCGTGCAAAATAGCTACGGTACTAGAAGATCAATGCACCAAAATCACCGTGCCCGCGTTGTAAAGACGCCCGCAGGTATATTCCCCTTCGTGTTGAGCGAGCAACTCTTGCAGCGTGCGCGGCGCGGCAAGCGCATCCAGGAAAAACAACCGCCCCGTGCCCCGCAAACAGACCTTGATATTGCTGTTCCATTGCGGCACCGACAAACTCCCCACCATGCCGAAAACGTCCACGGCATGAAACACACCCATATCCAACACGGTCTGGTTACCGATTTCGGCGGGGTTTTGCACGAACGCTCCATCCTGAGCCAACACGCGGCAGTAAACGCTGCCGTCGGTCACCGTCCCGTCGGGCACATCCGCGCGCACGATCTCATTGGTCGTGCCTGTCAAATCGGCGCACAAGGGAGCTTGTGCCCGCGCGTTGTCTGCGTCATTCGGCACATCGTTACAAGCCGGCGACGGTGCGGTCAGGAAGGGGGCATAGGTGACATTAGACGAAACGCCATTGGCCCCGCCAACGGTCGGGCCGGCAGGCGTGCCCCACCAATTGTTGGTCGCGTCAACCGTTGGAGCTGTGGTCAAAACACCGGAGTTGCTGTTGTTCAAAAAGCAATTGTCATGGAGCGCAGCCACACTGGTATCCGCCGCATCATAGCCCACCACGACCCCGTCCGTGTTGTTTTCCAAGACGGTACGGGTGACGGTCGCCTGCGTGCCCGGACCAAAGTACGTCGTAACCAAAACGCCCCCC
>CAZZNC010000183.1:0-5759 GCA_964655405.1 uncultured Anaerolineaceae bacterium
GCGCAGAAGACCAGGACTACCGTCCCGTTTTGACCGGGCTTGTGCCAGAAGAACCGGAAGCGATCTTCTTCGGTGGTTATCAGGAACAAGCGATCTTGCTGGTGACGCAAATGGCCGATGTGGGCTTGGAAGACGTGACCTTCTTCAGCGACGACGGCGTGCAGGCCCAGGCGTTCATTGACGGCGCAGACGATGCTGCCGAAGGTGCTTACGCCAGCTTCGTGGAAACGCCTCCCGGCAACGTGGAAGCCAACGAGGAATTCGACGCGCGTTACGAAGAACTTTTCGGCGTCAAGCCAGACGAGCAAGGCCCCTTCCACGCGCACTCCTACGACGCCACGATGATCCTGCTGCAAGCCATCAACAAGGTGGCGCAGGTGGACGACGACGGCAACTTGGTGATTGACCGCGAAGAACTGATCCAAGCTGTGCGCGATACCCAGGACTACGACGGCTTGACCGGTATGCTGAACTGCGACGGCAAAGGCGAATGCGGCGCAGGCCGAATCGTTATCTTCCAGGTGGAAGACGGCGAGTGGGTGCAAGTCGACGTGCCGGAAAATCTGTTGGAGATGGAAGCCGAGTAGGCGTGTTGATTTGACGAGGAACTCGCGTCCTCATCTATCAAGCGTTGTGTACCAGCGCCATACTTGGAAATCTCGTATGGCGCTGGTAAAATTTTGCACGTTCTCACCTGTCCAAAAGCTGCTTATCACGGCAACTTTTCGGCCATTTTGTTAGACACCACTCCCTGATTGCGGAGGACACGATGGCGCAAATCTCACAAGCCCGCCGCTTGGCGCTGCCGGATTGGGATTATGAGCGGCTAAGCGGTTTGTATTTTGGCGTTGGGGCTTTGATCGCCACGTTGCGCATTTTCTGGGTCATTGCGCGCACGTCCGGTCTTTTCGGCACTTCCCCAGGCCCTCAACTGGAACACGTCGAAAATTTCCTAGGCATAACGCTTTGGCTCTACACCCTTTTGGGATTGTTGGCCCTGGGGGGGATCTTTTTCGCCCGAATGCGCAGCGAGGAAAACGTTTCTTCAGCCCGCCTGTTCATCAACTATTTGGGCGTCGTCATTTTGCTACTCGCGGCCAATCGCGTAACCGGCGTCGTGCGCGCCCACGAATACAACCTTTCGCTTTGGGGGCTGCAACTGGTCAACGGGTTGGTGCTGGGCGGCGTGTACGCGCTGGTTGCGTTGGGTTACACGTTGGTTTACGGCATCCTCTTCATGATCAACTTTGCGCATGGCGAAGTGTTGGTGATGGGCACCTTTGGCGGATGGTTCGCGCTGACCTACATCACCAACTTGGGGGACGGCACGTTCGAAGTCGGCGCGGCCAGTGTGGCCGCTGTGCTGATGCCGTTGCTTTTTGCAATAGCGTTTTTGCCGCTGGAAGCGCTCGCGCAACACTTCAACCGTCGCGGTTCTGCCACGACCGAAGTAGATACCACCTGGACAATGACGATCTTCAGCTTGCCGTTTCGCGTGATTGCAGGCGCACTTTTGGGCTACGGCGTGCTGCAAGCATTGGGCGGCTATGCGCCACGTCTTTACGACGGGCTGAACACGACCTTGGCGCTGCTCTTCATCGTGGCGGTCGGCATGATCGTTTCGATGTTGGTGGCTATCGGCCTGGAACGTGTTGCCTATCGCCCCTTGCGCAACGCACCGCGCCTGACCCCGCTCATCAGCGCCATTGGGGCATCGTTCTTCTTGCAGCAAGCCATGCTCAACACCTTTGGCCCGCTGCCGCGCTTTTACCAACGTCCGAAGCTGATCAGTGGCACGATTGAGATCGATCTGGGTGAACTCGGCACTATCCCCGTGACCAAAACCGGCATCATTATCGTTGCGGTCTCCATCGTGCTGATGATCTTTTTGTATACCTTCGTGCAGCGCTCCAAGACGGGGCGCGCCATGCGCGCAGTGGCAGAAGACAAGGACACAGCGGCCCTGATGGGTGTGGATGTAGATCAGGTGATCGTGGTGACGTTTGTGCTGGGCGCGCTTTTGGCCGGTGCAGCGGGGGTGATGATGGGCTTTCACAACCTGTCGTTCAACTTCCGCTCGGGCTTCATCCCTGGGTTGAAGGCGTTCACGGCGGCGGTGTTGGGCGGCATCGGCAACGTGGCCGGCGCCATGTTCGGCGGCTTCTTCTTGGGGCTGGTGGAAGCGCTCGGCCCAACCATGCTCGGCATCCCCACCGAATACAAAGACGTGATCGCGTTCAGCTTGTTGGTGCTGGTGCTCATCTTCCGCCCGACGGGTATCTTCGGCGAAGTGCTTTCGGAAAAGAAGGTCTGAGCCATGTTGACCGCACGATTTCGACGCTTTACAGACACGTTGCGCGACGGGGCCAGCACCGGTTTTGTGACGGGGCTGGTTATCCTCTTCTTGATTTTAATCGGGGTGCCGATCCGCATCCAAAATTTGGCGCTTTTCTCGCTGCTGCTGATCCCTTTCATCTTCGGGATTCAGTTGGGGCGCAAGCTCCACCCGCAGGGTATGGCGCATGTGATCAAAAACGTGCTGGTGCTGGGGGTGGTGGCCGCGCTGGTGGTATATCTTTTCATGGCGTTGATCAACCGTTGGCAAGCCACCGACGTTGATGTCAAGACGTATTTCGACGCCGTAACCACCGAAACCGTGTCCATGCTTTCCGGCGTGCCGGAAGACGATCTCCACCCGAACCCCGAAAAAGATCTCTTCACCGGCGAGTATCCGGAAGGCGTAGAGCTGCGCACCAACCCGATGCGTCTCACGTTCGACCGTGACACGGCCTTGCATCTCAAATTCGGTTTGGGAGAGGCTGCCTGGGCGGATGTGAACTTGACCATCGGCGGCTTTTATGGCTTCATGCTGCTGCTTGTCGTCAGCGGCGTACTGGGCGCGGTGGTGGCATGGGCGATCATCGTGCGCGAGGTCGGCAGCGCGCGCCAACGACTGAGCACACGTCTGGCCGAGAATCCACTTTCGCATTGGGCGGTGCCGCTTTCGCCTGCGTTGCTTTTCGGCGTGTTGTGGCTGACGGTGGTTTCGGTCGGGGGCAAGCCTATCCTGGACTTGGGCACCAGCACGCAAGAAATCCAGTTGCTGATGGGCTTTACGCTGGTGCTTTTCGCGCTGGTGGCGATGCGCGCCGCCGAGCCGGAAGACTGGGGATTGGCCTATCCGCTGCGTTTTGGCGCGGTGGCCGCAGGCATTGGCGTGTTGGTGTTGCTCGGCGCGCTGCGCGTACATTCGGGGCCGGTGCTCTTCATCACCACGCCGAACTCACCCGCAGGCCACGAGTTGATTTCCATCGCGGCTATCGTTTTGGTTGGCGCGGTGGTTTTGGCCCAAAACGCTTATGCCTTGCGCGCCCCCGGGCGCTTCGAGCGCCAACTGACCGGCTCGCTGGCCGTGCTGATTTTGCTGCTGATGCCTTTGTATTTGGATCAGTATCAAAACGACGTGATGACACTGGTCGGCATCAACATCATGTTGGGGATAGGGCTAAACATCGTTGTCGGCTATGCGGGCTTGTTGGATTTGGGCTACGTGGCATTTTTTGCGCTCGGCGCCTATACCTACGCTTTTCTTTCCTCCAACCAACAGGTTTTCGACGATCAAAACAATCCCATCGGCCTGAAATTTGCAGGCAACGACGCAATGGTCGTCAAGATGACCGGCTGGGTGACCATCACCGTCATTATGACGGCGTTGGTCGTCGGCGGGGGGCTGTGGCTGTGGCGCAAACGCCAGCGTGAAGCCGGAAAGCCCCTCACGAAAACCGAGCACGCCCTCGTTCCTATGCCTGTACATCCCGGCCCGCGCGTCACGGTTGCGCTGGGAGCGTTGGCAATCGCCGTGAGCGTGATCGTGGCGGCTGTGCTGGAACGCACGGGAGTTTATCACACCGTCTTTCATGATGCGCCACCCTTCCTGATCGGTCTGTTGGCGGGATGGTTGGTCGCGGGGCTGGCCGGCGTCGCGTTGGGTATTCCGGTTTTGCGGTTGCGCGGGGATTATCTCGCCATCGTGACGTTGGGGTTTGGGGAGATCATCCGGCTGCTTTTCAACAACCTGCGAGACCTCACCGGCGGCCCCCAGGGTGTGCTGCAAATTCCACGCCCCTTGCCTGTGGACGCCAGCGGCCCGGGTACGTACCTGATCGTGGTGTATCTGGTCTTCATCGGCGCGGGGCTGGTGGCTTTCTTTTCCACACGGCTCAAGCAGTCACGCACAGGGCGCGCCTGGAGCGCGATGAAAAGCGATGAGGACATCGCCCAATCTATGGGCATCAACCTGGTGCAATCCAAGCTGCTGGCGTTTGCCATCGGGGCCTCGTTCGCGGGGCTGGGCGGGGTGCTTTTTGCCACACGCCAACGCAACATCTTCCCGCCGGACTTCAACCTCGAAGTTTCCATCGAAGTCTTGAGCCTGGTCATCATCGGTGGCATGGGCAGCATCCCGGGCGTGATCATGGGGGCTATCGCTCTGATCGGTATTCCCGAAGTGCTGCGCGAGCTGGCGACCTATCGCATCCTTGCTTTTGGCGCGCTGCTGATCACGATGGTGATCATTCGGCCTGAGGGCATCTTGCCCGCGCCGCCCACCCAGCTCCAAGAAAAGGCCCGCGCGCTGGCTCAACGCGCACGCACAGAGAAGGACGGTTCGGCATGAGTACCCAACCCATTCTCCAAGCAACGAAGGTCACCAAGCGTTTTGGCGGCTTGGTGGCGGTGGGTGACCTCGACTTGACGATCATGCCGCAGCAGATCGCCAGCGTCATCGGTCCCAACGGCGCGGGCAAAACCACCTTCTTCAACTGCATCACCGGCTTTTACACGCCGGAAGAAGGCGAAATCCGCTTCTTGGGACATCCGATCCAGGGACTGCGTCCGGACCAAGTCATCATGCGAGGCATTGCACGCACCTTTCAAAACATCCACCTTTTCGAAGGCATGACCGTTTTGGAAAACGTCATGGTCGGCTTTCACCCGAATTTGCACACCACACCGGTCGGCGCGCTGCTCCAGATGCCGCTCAACGTGCAAGAGGAAGAAGCCGTCTTGTCACGCGCTTATGAGCTGTTGGAGTTTGTCGACTTGGCGGACATGGGCGATTGGCTGGCGACCAACCTGCCGTATGGCAGCCAGCGCCGCCTGGAAATTGCGCGCGCGTTGGCAAGCGCCCCCACGCTGCTGCTGCTGGACGAACCAACTGCCGGCATGAACCCGCAGGAAACCGAAGACACGATGAATTTCATCCGCCGTTTGCGTGACGAGCGCAAGCTAACCATTTTGCTCATCGAGCACGATATGCACGTGGTGATGAGCATCTCGGATCAAGTCACGGTGTTGGACTACGGGCGCAAAATCTCCGAAGGCACACCGGACGAAGTGCAACACGATCCGAAGGTGATCGAGGCGTATTTGGGCACGGCTGGTGACACGGTGGAAATCGGCACGCTGGAGCTGTGACGAGCGAACAGGACGGAAACGCATGGCGCTGCTAGAAGTTGAAAATCTGCACACATACTACGGCAAAATCCACGCGCTCAAAGGCGTTTCGCTCACGGTGGAAGAGGGCGAGATCGTCACATTGATCGGCGGCAACGGCGCGGGCAAAACCACTACGCTCAACACCATCAGCGGGATCGTGCGCAGCACGGCGGGGCGCGTGCTGTTGGCCGACGAGGACATCACGCACCTGCTGCCGCACGTCATCGTCGAACGCGGCGTGGTGCAGGCCCCCGAAGGGCGCA
>CAZZNC010000184.1:0-4442 GCA_964655405.1 uncultured Anaerolineaceae bacterium
CACTTTCCGCGTGGAGCGCGGCAGCCGAAAAGCCAATGAACGTTTTGCGCTACGAGTGAACGCATGGCGGGCGCTCGCGCGGGGAGAGCTTGCCTCTGCGTCGAGCGCCCCTCGGGTCGGCGCGGCGCGAGGCCCGTGCATTGAGACGTGGGCCTCGCGCCGCGCCAAGAGCGCTCCCGACCGGCCAAGTGGATGCAGACCGGCGGGAGCGGATGTTTATTGCACAACAGGCGCGTTGCTGCGGATGCCGCGCACGTCAAATTCGGTGCTGCGCAGCCACACTTCGCCCAGCGGCGTTTGGATGCGCGCCCATTTGTAATCGTCCGTCCAACCGGTAATCGGGTACAGTTCCGGCTGAACGGTGCCCGCCGGATAGTCCCAATTGGGTTCGCTGTAAACGTAGTGCGGCACGAGCACAATGGCTAGCGGCACTTCCAGCGTGCCTACCGGCTCGGTAACGCGCGGGACGGCGGCCCAGTTGCCCCGAAAGATGATGTACATGATGCGCACCCAGCCCACGCCGTAATCGCCTTCCACGCGAATCCAGGGCAGTGTGGGGTGGCGTCCGGTGACGTTGAGCGTTGTCCCGCCGGGGACGGATGTCAGCGCCTGATATTTCACGCCCGGGCCACTGCGGATGTTCAGCCGGTGTATGTTGACGATCACGATATTGTGAATGATCGGCGTGGTGTCTTTAATCGGCAAATCAGCCAGGTTGCCCTGCAAGGTCAGTCCGCCGAAGTGCATCCAGCCCGTCCAGCCGTTTTTCTTCACCACTTCCAGCCACAACCCATCTGCCGAGCGCGCTGTGACGCTAAGCTGTTCGCCTAGCCCCGCGTCCCACATGGGGTCGCTGGCATAGCTGTAGTCCGCATACGCCACTTTGCGCGGCGCTTCGACCACCACCGTTGCAACGGCGGCGCCGGTGTACCCCGACCCGCCCCGGGTTAAATCGGAGATGGCCGGAATGTCCTGTGATTTCCCGGAAAGGCTCACCTGGTTGACCGCGATCCAGCCCACGCCGAACGTGCCTGCCACGCGCCAATAGGTGTTGTCCGCGGTGCGACCGCTGGCGGGCATAGCTGCCCCTGCCGACAGCACGGTGAGCGTTTCGCCGCCGCCTGGCTCGCTGGTGACGGGTGTGTCTGTGTTGACGCGCACGGTCGGCCCGTCGAAGGCTGGCCCGGGGTCGTCAACGCGCGGCACGATGTGCGGGTCACCGTAAACGGCCACCTCGTTCAAGCGCACCCAGCCCAGTCCCAATGAGGTGCTGACTTCCCACCATTGTCCATCTATGGACGCGGCCACGATCTGCAAATGGGCGCCGGTGGGCGCTGTGCCCACAACGAACGAATCCGGATCGGGGTTGCGGTAGACGGTGACGGGGTGGCCTTCGATGATGGCTGTGGGCATTTCCAGCGTGCCGGTGGGTTGGCTGACGATGGGCACGGCGTCCACCAGGCCGCGCAATGTCACGTATTCTGCATTGACCCAGCCTTCGCCGAATGGGGAGTTGACGCGCCACCATGTGCTGCCTTCGGTGCGACCGGTGACGGCCAGCTCAGCGCCGCCCGAAACCGTGCCGAGCACGGTGGTATTGGGCGCAGGGCCGCTGCGGATGTGGAGCGCGCCGGTGTTGACGATAACTGTTGGCCCGCTGTCCTGAGCGTGGACGGCGGCGGGCATCGGAGCCAGAACGACCGCGCCAAGAAGCAGCGCGATGAGTGCTAGATAGAGCGTGTAATGACGGGTGTGCGCAAGCATAGATACTTCCCCCTCCTGACAGGTGGTTAACGGGCACAACCCCGCGCGGCAGGGTCGCCCGATGGTGGGAACGGGATAGATGTTGCGTTTAGTATAGCCGAAATCGGCCAGTGTGCATCTTGTGCTGACTAGCCGATGCGCACGCCGCTTTTTTGATCGAAAAAGTAGAGATGTTCGGCGGGGAAGCGCAGATATACGGTTTGCCCTGTTTGCGCCGGCTCACCGAGCGGCACAGCAGCCACGCACGGTTGCCCGTGCATGTCCAGATGCAGCAATTGCTGACGGCTGGGGAAGATCGGTTCGCTGTATTCCACGCGCGCGGGGATGCCATCCGTCGCCATCTCGACGCGCTCCGGTCGGATGCCGAGGTACACTGCTTGCCCTTGCTGCAAGCCCGGGCGAATCGGCTGTACGCTGAAGCCGCGCCCTTCCCACGTTTGGCCGTACACATGGCCGCCGAAGAGGTTCATGGGCGGTGTGCCGAAAAATTGTGCTACGAAGGCGTTTTTTGGCGTGTCGTAAAGCGCGCGGAAATCTCCCGTTTGTTCGATGCGTCCCGCGCGCATGATCGCGATGCGGTCGGCCAGCGCGACGGCTTCTTGCTGGTCGTGCGTCACATATACCGAGGTGATGCGGTAATGCCGCAACAGCCGTTTGATTTGCACGCGGGTTTCGTTGCGCAACTTGGCATCCAGGTTGGAAAGCGGCTCGTCGAAAAGGAACAGCTTGGGGTCGCGGGCCAAGCAACGTGCCACTGCCACGCGCTGCTTTTCGCCACCGGAAAGGGTGGGGGGCTTGCGGCTGAGCAGATGGCGCAAGTCCACGCCCATCACTTGCACGATGGTGCGGATGCGTTCGGGGATGCGTTCCGGCTGGCCGCGCAGCATGTCGTAAAAGCCGATGTTCTCTTGCGCGGGCAAATGGGGATAGAGCGCGTAGTTTTGGAACACCATCCCGATCCCGCGTTCTGGCATGGGAATTTCGCTCAGTGGCGCGCCGTCGTAAAGGATTTCGCCCGCGTTCGGCTTCACCAGCCCGGCAATCACTCGCAGCAGCGTCGTTTTGCCGCAACCGGAAGGGCCGAGGATTGCCAGCGTTTCGCCGTCGCGGACGGTCAGCGAAAGGCCGTCGAGCGCGTAGGGGGTGGGCGTTTTGTGGGGGGTGTGGGCGTTGTCGGGCGGCTTTTTCGGTGAGTGCTTGCCGCGCCGGAAACTTTTGGTGACGTGCCGCAAGATGATTGTGGGCATGGTGCCCCTCGCTGTGATCAGCTACGCTCGTCGGAAAGAAAGGCGCGTATGCTGTGTAACACGATGCCGGTAAAAAGCGTTTGCACGCCGACGATGAACAACATGATGCTGATCAATGCATAGCCAATGGCGAGCGAATGATAAACATTGTAGCGCTGCACCACGATCAACCCCAGGATTAACCCGCCCAGCAAGCCCAGCAGCCCTGGCACGCCGAAGAAAAAGAGCGGGCGATTTTGGCTCACCATCGTGATGATGCCGTTGAGCACTTGCAGACCGTGCGTAATGGGGTTGCGCTTGGCCGGTTCAGCGTAAACCACGCTGACGGGCACTTCTTCCACCGCCAGGCTGTGCTGTTGGATGAGAAACTGCATTTCGGATTCCATCGAAAAGCCGCCGTTGGGCCGGAAGCGGATCGCTTCTAGTGCCTTGCGCGAAAGTGCACGGTAGCCGCTTTGCGAGTCGGTGAGCATGACACCAGAAGCCACATTGGTTGCCAGTGTCAGCGCGTGCTGTCCGAAGATGCGCCAGATGGGGATGCGGCTGCGCACGCCGAGGAAACGCGACCCGACTACCACGTCGGCTTTGTCTTCCAGGATCGGCGTAATCAGCGCAGGGATTTCGTCGGGATTGTGTTGCCCGTCTGCGTCCAGCAACACGGCGACCCTGGCGTCGAGTTCGCGCGCTTTGTTCAAGCCGGTGTTGATCGCCTGTGCTTTGCCCAAGTTCTCTTCGTGGCGCAACACCAACGCGCCCGCTTCTTTTGCCACGCGGACGGTGTCGTCGGTCGAGCCGTCGTCGATCACGATCACAGTATCCACATGGCGACGTGCTTTGATCACCACGCTGCCGATAAAGCGATCCTCGTTATAGGCGGCGATCACCGCGACGCGGGGACGGGCGGGTGTTTCGGTCACGGGCGTTGTGCTCCCTTTGGTGTTCCCACTGGTTTCCGTGTAGCATTTTAACACGTTCTGAGGGAGCGCAAAGGGCTATATAAGGCGTGCGTAGAGCAAACGTGCGATAAGCGCGCGGCGGGTGACCGTTTCGCTCGATGCGCTTTTTGTTATACTTAGCGCCGGTTTCCCGATGGGCACGCTGCGGCGTGGCTAGTGACGATGCGAGGGTGTTATGCGTGGTGGAATGCGGTTTGTGCAACAGGTGCTCAGCGCGGTTGTGATCGTGGTAGTGCTTTTGGGCGTGGTGGGCTACACCCTTTACGCGACCAATGGCATTTTGGACAGACTGGAAACGCGCGAGGCGCACGCCGAGCATGATACCTTCATTGTGGGCACGGCAACGGCACTCGCGGCGCGCCTGGTGGCTTTGGAGGCGGGCGCGCTGCCCACCGAGGAGGTCGCCGCGCTGCCGACCGAAACTGTGCTGCCGACCGACACGCCCGCGCCCCCCCACATTGACACGCCGACCACC
>CAZZNC010000184.1:4452-5752 GCA_964655405.1 uncultured Anaerolineaceae bacterium
ACCAAGACCTGTCAGGATGTGGCTTATTTGCGTATTGACACGCCGACCACCGAGCCGACCGCTGTGGCGCAGTTGCTCCCCAGCGAGACGCCGACCGCGACGGCCACCGACACAGATACTCCCACCGTGACGGCCTCCCCGACCGAGGCAGCGACCGACACGCCTGCCGTGCTGCCGACGGCCACACCGATCCCAACCAACACGCCGCGCCCCAGCATTACGCCTATTCCCACCAATACATCGCGCCCCACCTGGACGCCTATCCCAACCAACACGCCGCGCCCCACACTGACCCCGACGTCCACCGTCACGCCGACGCTGCCGCCGACGGCTACGTGGACGCCGACTTTTACGGTGACCATTCCTCCAACGGCGACGTATGTCATTGAAGGCACGTATGCGATCCCTGTGGAAACGCCCGTCGTGCCCATTCCGTCCGCCATGCCGCTTTTGGACACCGATCCCGACGTGGTCAACTTTGCGCTGTTGGGCAGCGACACGTCCGGTGGCGGGGTGGGACACACGGACGTGATCATCTTGGTTTCCGTGAACAAGCGCGCCGGTTCGGTGGCGATGTGGCATTTACCGCGCGACCTTTTCGTGTACATCCCCAACCACACCATGGATCGCATCAACTTAGCCTACGCCATCGGGGAAAGCAGCGGCTACCCGGGCGGCGGCTTCGGCTTGCTGCGGGAGACGATCCGCTACAATTTCGGCATCGAGATCGACCATTACGCGCGTGTGGACTTCGATGGCTTCATGCGCATCATTGAGGAACTGGGCGGGCTGGAGATCAGCGTGGATTGTGCGATCACGGACTGGCGTTTGAAGTCGCCGGAACTCGATCAGCTGGTGGAGGACAACTGGGAGCGTTATACCCTGCCCATCGGACGGCAGCAGCTTTCGCCGTATATGGCGCTTTGGTACGCGCGCAGCCGCAAAACCACCAACGACCTGGATCGCGGGCGGCGGCAAATGGACGTGTTGCGCGCGATGTGGTATCAGGCGCGCGAGCAAGGGCTTTTCGCGCAGGTGACGCAGCTTTGGCCGGAGATGGTACAGGTGGTGGAAACGGATATGCAGCTCACCGACGTGCTAGCGTTCGTGCCGCTGGCCGTGAGCCTCGATCCGAGCGGCATTGCGCGCTATAGCGGCGTGCTCGGCGAGCATTACGAGGCTTTCGTGACGCCGGACGACGGGCGGGAGGTTTCCCTGCCCAACCGCGAGGCGCTGATCCCGCTGATCGAAGATTTCCTGACGCCGCCGACGGCCAACCGCTTGGGGCGGCAGGCCGTGA
>CAZZNC010000185.1:0-5722 GCA_964655405.1 uncultured Anaerolineaceae bacterium
GCAATAGTTAAGCTTGCGAGAATGACGGACAGTTTTTTGCGGGACGTTGTATATAGCATAGTTTGCTCCCTGGTAGATGAGGTGTACACTGCACTTAATACGCCTCATACACTCTTGCACTGAAGTTGCATTCTAGTATACGGGGAACAGAGCAGAAGGCCAAGGAGTTGTTTCCTGTGTGCCCCCTACGCTATACTAGCATCATGTCACAACCATCACCTGATCCCGACGCGCATGGGCGCCCCTGGACGCTCTGGGCGCTGAGCGTGTCCCTGGCGGCGCTCGGCGCGATGAATGTGGCGTTGGCCGCCGACCAAACGCTGCACGCGGCGCGCTATCGTGCGCTTGGTGTGAGCTATCCGCCGCTTTTGCGCGCGGTGCTGGCTTTGGGGTGGGGGGTGGGCTTTTTGGTGCTGGGCTGCGGGCTGGCGCGCCGTAAACGTTGGGCCTGGCGCTGGGCCTGGCCGTTGGCCTGTAACTATGGCGTGTTCAGCGTGTTATGGCTATGGGTGTTTGCGGCGTCGGATTTTGCGCGTGGACGTGTGCCGTTCTTGGCTGCGCTGACGGTGGCATGGATCGCGCTGTTGGGCTGGGTTCTACGCTGGCGACGCATCCGTGCCCCTTTCGGACGTTAACGCGCGCAGGCGGCAAACGCAATGCGTGAGGATCGGAGACTTCCAATGAGCGAAACCAACCCCAAGATCGAACAGCTCAACCAGATGCGCCTGAAGAGCGCTGCCGGTGGGGGGCCGGCGCGTGTGGAAAAGCAGCACAAAGCGGGCAAACTCACCGCCCGCGAGCGGCTGGACTTGCTGCTCGACCCGGGCAGCTTCCGCGAAATGGACGCTTTCGTTGTCCACCAGGAACGCAACTTCGGCATGGATGCCCCCGAACGTCAGTTCCTGGGGGACAGCGTGATCACCGGCTGGGGCACGATCAATGGGCGGCTGGTTTACGTCTATTCCCAAGATTTTACGGTCATGGGCGGCTCGCTCAGCTTGGCGCACGCCGAGAAGATTTGCAAGATTATGGATATGGCGATGAAGAACGGCGCGCCCATTATCGGGCTGAACGATTCGGGCGGCGCGCGCATCCAAGAAGGCGTGGTCAGCTTGGCCGGTTATGCGGATATTTTCTTGCGCAACACGCTTGCCAGCGGTGTGGTGCCACAGCTCAGCTTGATCATGGGGCCGTGTGCGGGTGGGGCGGTGTATAGCCCCGCGCTGACCGATTTTGTGTTCATGGTCAAGGACACGTCCTATATGTTCGTGACGGGGCCGGACGTGGTGCGCGCGGTGACGCATGAGGACGTGACGTTCGAAGAACTCGGCGGCGCCATGACGCACAACATCAAGAGCGGCGTCAGCCATGTGGCCGCCAACACCGAGGAAGACGCGCTTTTCTTGGTGCGCGAGCTGTTGAGCTATATGCCGCAGAACAACATGGAAGATCCACCCTTTGAAGCCATCACCGACGATCCGTTGCGCGCCGAAGATGCGCTCAACGAGATCGTGCCGGACGACCCTTCCAAACCCTACGACATGAAGGAAGTGATCCGCCTGGTGGTGGACGAAGGGCGCTTTTTTGAGATTCACGAGCACTACGCGGCCAATATCGTGGTGGGCTTTGCGCGGCTGGGCGGCTACAGCGTGGGCATCGTTGCCAACCAGCCGATGGTGCTGGCCGGTGTGCTGGACATCAAAGCCAGCGAGAAGGCCGCGCGCTTCATTCGCTTTTGCGACGCCTTCAACATCCCCGTGATCACGTTCGAAGACGTGCCCGGGTTCATGCCTGGAACAGAGCAGGAACACGGCGGCATTATCCGCGCGGGCGCCAAGCTCATTTTCGCCTACGCCGAGGCGACCGTGCCCAAGATCACCGTGGTGACGCGCAAGGCTTACGGCGGGGCGTACTGCGTGATGAACTCTAAGCATTTGCGCAGCGATCTCAACTTCGCCTGGCCCACTGCGGAGCTGGCCGTGATGGGGCCGGACGGCGCGGTGAACATCATTTTCCGCCGCGAGCTGGCGAAGGCCGAAGACCCCGTCGCGCGCAAAGCCGAGTTGGTCGCCGAGTACCGCGAGCGTTTCGCCAACCCCTATGTGGCGGCCTCGCGCGGCTTCGTGGATGATGTGATCCTGGCTTCAGAAACGCGCCCGCGCCTGATCAACGCGCTGGCGATGCTGCAAAACAAGCGGGACACTGTTCCGCCCAAGAAGCACGGCAACGTCCCGCTGTAGCGGGTGTGTGGGGGAGGCGGCGGGGTGCGGAGGCTTTGCCCCCGCGCGCCCAGCAGGGGCGTTGCCGCCCCTGCACCCCGCGCTGCCGCGCGGCAGCGCGAAGCCGGCTTTTTGCCGCGCTTTTTCCCGAAAAAGCGCGCGGGGTGTGGGGCAGCGCCCCACGATGAGGCTTAGTGCGCGCTCACTTCCGGCAGCAGGAAGAACGCCAGGCCGATGATCACGTACACGCCGAGCAGCATCAGCCCCTCGAACCAATTGGACTCGCCGTCTTCGGCCACCAGCGCCGCAATGTAGCTCGCCGCCGCCAACGCGATCACCTCCGGCATGGAAAAGGCCAAGACCAGCTTCTTTTCAAAAAGCAGGCTCACGAAAACCAACACCGGCGCCACGAAAAGCGCCACTTGCAACGACGACCCCAGCGCAATCGTCACGCCAATTTCCATACGGTTCTTGAGCGCCATTTGCACGGCGACCAGGTGCTCGGCCACGTTGCCGATGATCGGCACGATGATCACGCCGACGAAAAGCTCGCTCCAACCGAGCTGCTGTACCACCGGTTCCACCGTGCTGACCAGGAACTCCGACATGATCACGATGCCCAGCGTTGCCGCTGTCAGCACGGTGATCGCTTTCTGCATCGTCCACTGAGCCTCGTGGTGCTCGATAGACTCTTCCATAGCGTCGTCTTGCGTGCGCAACGAGTAGATCACGTTGCCCGCGTACAGCACGATTAAGATGAGCGCGATGCCCTCGCTCAGCAGCAGCTCGGAGGTGAACGCTTCTTCTGCCACAAACGTACTGTCAAAAAGCGACGGGATCGCCAGCGCCATAAATGCCAGGATCACAAGTGTAGCGTTCATCGAGGCGCGTTTGCGGTCGAAATGCTGCGTGCCGTTCTTCAGCCCGCCCAGCAAGATCGCCGCGCCCATCACCAAAAGCAAATTCCCCAACACCGACCCGACAATTGAGGCGCGCACCAGTTCGGTCAACCCTTCGCGCAACGCAAAAATCGTGATGATCAGCTCCGCCGCGTTGCCCATCGTGGCGTTGAGCAACCCGCCAATTTGCGGCCCCAACCGCACGGCAACTTCCTCGGTGGATGTGCCGATAAGCCCTGCCAGCGGAATGATCGCCAGCGCGGACGTGAGGAAGATGGCCGTTTCGTTCGCGCCCTGCGAGCGTAGCGCTACTGCCACCACGCCGAAAACGAGCAGTGTGTTCAAACTCAGCAATTTGCGCATAAAGGCTTATTCCTTCGGTGTTTCTGCGACCACGTTGGGAGATAGTGTAGCAGAAACGCGGAAGCCCGCGCCAGCTTCTGAGTGCGCGTGTAGGTGTGGGCGCTGCCCCCACACCCCCGCCAGGGAGCTTTGCCCCCTGGGCCCCGCCGCGCCGAACGCTGCGCGTTCCGCGCGGCAAAGGGAGTGGGGAACTCGGGCGGTCGGCGAGCGTTCGTTGCTGTCGAACGCCCGTCGTCGGTGGGCGTGTGCGTCAGGTGCGCAGCGGCTGGTTGATCTCGATCAGGTTGCCGTCGGGGTCGCGGAAATGGGCGGTGCGGATGCCCCAATCCGGATGGTCGGTCGGTTCGGTGACCAGCGCCACGCCCTGCGCGCGCACGTGCGCGCACGCGGCGTCCACGTCCTCCACGCTCAGCACCAGGCAGACGTGATCCTGTGTGGGCAGGCGGGCGGGCAGCGTTGTTGTGCCGATGGTGGCGGCCATTTCGCCTTTGTCAAAGAGCGCGATGTGCAGCGATCCGGTGTCGAAATCGGCGTAGCTGCTTTCTTCTGTGCCGAAGGTGGGTTTGAAGCTGAGCGCGTCGCGGTAAAAAAGGAAACATGCGCGGAAATTGCCCACCAGCAGGCGGGTGTGGGTGTATTTGAATGGCACGGCGGTCTCCTCGGTGGCTCAAAATAGGCGTTTGCGGCGGGCGGTCATTTGTCCTTGCGCGGCCATTTCGTCGGCGTAAGCTTCCACGCCGACCGCTTGGATGCGCGCGATATTGGCGGGGCGGTCGGAGCGGTAGAACAGGGCGAACAGGCGCGCGATGAAGTTGTTGAACTTGCCACATTCGCGCACGTCCGCGAACTGGGTGCAGGCGGCGCAGGTGGCGTAGCTGTTGGTCTGGCAACAGGTGCGGATTTTGCACCAGGTCGCTTTGTCGTTGCTCGCGCAGCCCGCACACTTGCCTTGTTTGTATTTGGGACATTCCCCGCAATACAGCCCGCAGGCTGCTACCAACGCGGGATCACCCTGAGCGGTGGTCATGGTTCAAGCTCCTTTAAGAAATATCAAGCGCGGCGTACTGTGATTGTATTTAAGCACAAATGTTCTATTTGTGCAAATGCGGGATCGAAATAGGGCGCGGCCCGCTCACCGGACCGCGCCCCGTTGGATTGCGTAGAGGACGTGCGTGCCGCTCACCAGCGGCGCAAGCTGCGCTTCCAAAACGACGGTGCCGACTGCGCTCCGCCGTCGTTGCCGAAGCCGAGTGCCCGTTGCCGCGCGAGGTGCTCCACCAACGTCGCCACAATGGCCGCTACCTCTGCCAACGCGCCTTCTTCCTCCTCTTCCGGTCGCATCGTCATATAGCGTTCCAAGAAGCTCGTGTCGTACTTGCCGGTGAGGAAGCGCGTCATATCCACCAGCTTTTGGTGGAAGGGCAGATTGGTCTTCAGCCCCATGATCTTGTACTCGCTCAGCGCACGACGCACCCGCAAGAGCGCCTCGCCGCGCGTTTCGCCCCAGGCGATCAGCTTGGTGAGCATCGGATCGTAGTAGGGCGTGACTTCATAACCGGCGTAAATGCCACTATCCAAGCGGACGCCCGGGCCGGTCGGCGCGATGTGCACGGTCACCGTGCCCACTGACGGCATGAAGTTGTTGTACGGGTCTTCGGCGTTGATGCGGCACTCGACCGCGTGCCCTTTGATCGTCACGCCGTCCACCGGCCCCATGCGCCGCCCGCGCGCGATGCGGATTTGCTCTTTGACCAGGTCCACGCCCGTCACCAGCTCGGTGACCGGATGCTCGACTTGCAAGCGCGTGTTCATTTCCAGGAAGTAGTAATTTTTCTCCGCGTCCACCAAAAACTCGATCGTGCCCGCGTTGACGTAGTTCACCGCGCGCGCCGCCGCCACCGCCGCCGCGCCCATGCGCTCCCGCAAGTCCGGGTCCATGAACGGGCTGGGGGCTTCCTCGAAGAGCTTTTGGTGCCGCCGCTGGATGCTGCACTCGCGCTCGCCCAGGTGGATCGTGTTGCCGTGCATGTCCGCCAAAATCTGGAATTCGATATGATGCGCGCCCTCGATCAGCTTTTCCAAATACAGCGTGCCGTCGCCAAACGCGGATTCGGCTTCGCGGTGCGCTGCGGCGATGGCCGCTTCCAACGCGCTCGGTTCGCGCACTACGCGCATCCCCTTGCCGCCGCCGCCCGCCGCCGCCGCCACCATCAGCGGATAGCCGATGCTGGGCGCGGCGCG
>CAZZNC010000186.1:0-5694 GCA_964655405.1 uncultured Anaerolineaceae bacterium
GCCATGCAGTGCACGAGCACACGCTCGCCCGCCTGCACCCCGTCCGCCACATCACGCGCCAGCGCCGCAAAAGCCGCACGGTCGGTGGGCACGCTGTAGTCCGGCACGGGGAAGCTCACCCGCGCGCAGGGCAATTCCCCGCGCCGGATCACCTGAGCATAATCCGGCGCGTACTCGGCGATCTCCGTTTCTTCCACCAAGCTCACGATGCGCGCCAGGCCGTGCGCCTTGGCCGCCGCTGCAAAATCCGGCCACGTTTCATAGCGCGTGGGCAAGCTGTGCAAAAAAAGCCGCCCGCTCGTGCCTTCCGGCAAATTCACCTCTCGGAACATCGCTCCTCCCCTCTTTTGTACGGATTGAACGAACGCCGCAAATTGACAGCCCCGCGCGCCCGTGTTAAGCTGTGGCGCGTCAAAGGAGCACATAGCACCAATGGTAACGCATTTGTCCGCTCAGCAGGCTTTACCCCGCCAAACCGCCCACCCACACGGTGGCAGCGGCGCTTTTGGCTTCTATTTTTATTTCTATTTTGGGGACGGAGGGCAGCTCTGAGCTGGACTGCGCGGCTATAGCCGTTGACGCAAATCGGGCAAACCGAGGGCGCGAGCAGAAAAGCTCAGCGCCCTTTTTGTTTTGTATGCAGAGGGAGCACACACCGTGAACACATCCACCCAGTGCCAGGGCATACGCGGCGCCACCACCGCCCCCGCCAACACGCGCGAAGCGATCTTGGCGACCACGCGCGAGCTTTTGCAGGCGCTGCGCGAAGCCAACGACTTTGCGCCGGAGGAGATCGCCGCGATCTGGTTTACCACCACGTCCGACCTCATCGCCGCCTACCCCGCCGCCGCCGCCCGTGAACTCGGTTGGACGGACGCGGCCATGCTCTGCGGGCACGAAATGGCCGTGCCGGACGGGCTGCCGCAATGTATCCGCGTGCTCATCCTTTGGAACACCCCACGCGCCGCCGACCAAATCCGCCACGTGTATTTGCGGGAAGCGGCGCGTTTGCGTCCCGACCGCGCCCAACGCTAACGCCATGCTGCACACACATTTGCAGGAGAGAGAGCCATGATCGTTGTGATGTCCGTAAACGCCACTGCAAGAGAAGTCTCCGACGTGATCGCCCGCATCCGCGCGATGGGCTACGACGTGCACCTTTCCGAAGGCAAGGAGCGCACCATCATCGGCGTGATCGGGCGCGGTCGCCCGATTGACAAGGAACAGATCGCGCTGATGGACGGCGTGGTGCAGGTGATGTCGGTCACGCACCCGTACAAGATCGCCAGCCGCGAATATCACCCCGACGACACGCTTGTGCCGCTGAACGGCGTGGAGGTCGGCGGGCCGAATTTGACGATCATCGCAGGGCCGTGCTCGGTGGAAAGCCGCGAGCAGATCATCGAAACCGCGCACGCTGTCAAAGAAGCGGGCGCGACCGCTTTGCGGGGCGGCGCGTTCAAGCCGCGCACGTCGCCCTATAGCTTCCAGGGGCTGGGCGAAGAGGGCTTGGTCTATTTAGCCGAAGCGCGCGAGGCGACGGGGCTGCCCGTTGTCACCGAGGTGATGGACCCGCAGCTCGTGCCGCTGGTGGGGCAATATGCGGACGTTTTCCAGGTCGGCGCGCGCAACATGCAAAACTACGCGCTGTTGCACGCGGTGGGAGAAAGCCAAAAGCCGGTTTTGCTCAAGCGCGGCATGAGCAGCACCATCGAAGAGTTGCTGATGGCCGCCGAGTACATCCTCAGCCACGGCAACATGCGCGTGATGCTCTGCGAGCGCGGCATCCGCACCTTTGAGACGCACACGCGCAACACCTTCGACATCAATGCGGTGGCGGCGCTCAAGCACCTGACACATCTGCCGGTCATCGCCGACCCCAGCCACGCGGTGGGCAAATGGGAATATGTGGAAAGCATCGCCATGGCCGCCGTCGCCGCCGGTGCGGATGGGATCATCGTGGAAGTGCACCCGCGCCCCGAGGAGGCGCTTTCCGACGGGCGGCAATCGCTCAAGCCGGAGCGATTCGCCGCGCTGGTGGCAAAGCTGCGCCAACTGGCGCCGGTGGTGGGGCGGCGTGTGCCGGAAGTGGAAGCGCACCATGCCTAAGCCATTGGAACGCTGCACGGTGCATATCGTCGGGTTGGGGCTAATGGGCGGCTCGCTGGCGATGGCTTTGCGCGGCAAGGTGGCGCACATCACCGCCGAGGACATCGCGCCGGAGGTGCTGGCCGCCGCCGAGCAACGCGGCGTCATTCAGGGCGCGGGCACGGCGGCGGGCGCGGATGTGGTGATCCTGGCCGTGCCGGCGCACCTCATCCCGCAAATGCTGCCGCAATTGCCCATCACATCCGGCGCGCTGGTGATGGACTTGGGCAGCACCAAAACGCGCATCTGCCAGGCGCTGGACGCGCTGCCGCCGGACGTGTTGGCGGTGGGCGGGCATCCGATGTGCGGCCTGGCGGAAAACGGCTACGCGAACGCCATCCCGACGCTTTACGCGGGCGCGCGCTTCGTGCTGAGCGAAACAGCGCGCACCACGTCGGAGGCGCGCGCTTTGGCCGAGGCGCTGGTCGGGGCGGTGGGAGCGTACCCGCTATGGATGGATCGCGCCCGCCACGACGCGGTGACCGCGCTCACGAGCCACCTGCCGCACCTGCTTTCCTTCGCGCTGATGCGCGTGGCGATGGAGGCGGCGGGCGAGTACGCGGAACTTTACGAGCTGGCGGCGGGCGGCTTCGACGGGGCGACGCGCCTGGCGCGCACCGACGCGGCGATGCTGGTGGGCATGTTCACCACCAACGCCGAGCAACTGCGCGCCGCCGCCGCGCGGATGCGCGAACAGATGGACGCGCTGGACGCGCTGTTGGATGACGCGGACGCGCTGCGCGAGACGTTGAGCGCCATTGTGGAAGCGCGCCGCGCCTACACCGCGCAATACGGGGAGCGGCTGATCACATGAACGGCGACACGATTGTTGTGCAGGGGGGACGAGCGGCGTTGCGCGGGGACGCGCGCGTCCCGGGGGACAAGTCCATCAGCCACCGCGCGATCATTTTGGGCGCGCTGGCAGAGGGCGAAAGCCACGTGCGCGGCTGGTTGGCCGCCGGTGACACACTGGTGACGTTGGCGAGCGTGCGGGCGCTCGGCGTAGAAATCACGCAACACAGCGCAAACGACCTCACAGTCTGCGGGCGCGGACTGGGCGGACTGGTTGCGCCGAGCGCCCCGCTTTATTGCGCCAACGCCGGAACGGCCATGCGCTTGCTTGCGGGCGTGCTGGCCGGTCAGCCGTTCCGCAGCACGTTGGACGGCAGCGCGCAGCTCCGTCGCCGCCCGATGCGCCGCGTCACCGAGCCGCTGCGGGCGATGGGCGCGCGCGTCACGGACACGGACGGGCACGCGCCGCTGCACTTTGCGCCCGCCACCTTGCGCGGCCTGACGTATACCATGCCGGTTGCCAGCGCGCAGGTGAAAAGCGCCTTGCTGCTGGCGGGGCTGTATGCCACCGGGCCGGTGACCGTCGCCGAGCCCGGGCCGAGCCGCGACCACACCGAGCGCATGTTGCGCGCGATGGGCGCGGACGTGCAGGCCGAGGATGGACGCGTCACGCTGAGGCCGCCGCAGGCGTTGCGCCCGCTAGAGCTGGACGTGCCCGGGGATATGTCCTCGGCGGCGTTCGTGCTGATCGCGGGACTGCTGGCGGGCGCGGGGCGCGTTTGCGTACAGGGCGTGGGGATCAACCCGACGCGCACCGGCCTGGTGGACATCTTGCAGGCGATGGGCGCGCAGGTGACGCTCGAAAACGTGCGCGAAAGCGGCGGCGAGCCGGTGGCCGACGTGTGTGCGGAGCGCGGAGCTTTGCGCGGCGCGGAGGTCGGCGGGGCGCTGATCGTGCGCGCCATTGACGAGTTCCCCGCGCTGATGGTGGCGGCCACGCAAGCCGAGGGCGAGACGCTGGTGCGGGACGCCGCCGAGTTGCGCGTGAAGGAAACCGACCGCATCGCCGTTATGGCCGCCGAGCTGCGCAAGCTCGGCGCGCAGGTCGAGGAACTGCCGGACGGCTTTCGCGTGGTCGGGCCGCAGCGTTTGCGCGGCGCGGACGTGGAAGCGCACGAAGATCACCGCGTGGGCATGGCCTTGGCGCTGGCGGGGTTGGTGGCCGAAGGGGAAACGCGCGTGCACGGCGCGGGCGCGGTGCGAGATTCGTTCCCGAGCTTTGTGGAGGTGCTGGCCGCGCTCGGCGCGCCGATCCGTTGGGGGGCGCGGGATGACTGAGCGGGTCGGCTTGTTGGGGTGGCCTTTGGGGCACAGCCTTTCGCCCGCCATGCACAACGCCGCCTTCGACGCGCTGGGCATGGCGTGGCGCTACACGCTTTTCCCCACGCCGCCGCAGGGCCTGGCCGAGACCGTAGCGCGCTTGCTGGCCGAGGGCGTGCGCGGGCTAAACGTGACCGTGCCGCACAAGCGCGCCGTGCTGAGGCTACCGCAGGTGGGCGCACGCGAGGCGGCGGTGGAGACGATCGGCGCGGCGAACACGCTCACGCGCGCGGAGGACGGCTGGCACGCGAGCAACACGGATTGGCGCGGCTTTTTGGACGATTTGCGAGCGCACGGCGTGGAGCCGCAGGGCATGGCGTGCGTGGTGCTGGGCACGGGGGGCAGCGCGCGCGCGGTCGGCTATGCGTTGGCGCGCGCGGGCGCCGCCGCGATTGCGTACATCAGCCGCGATCCCACCCGCGCGGGCGATCTCAGGCCGGCGCAAGGCTACGCCGCGCTGCGCGAACTAGCCCCGCGCGCTGACCTGATCGTAAACTGTACGCCGCTGGGTATGTGGCCGCACGTGGAGCGCACGCCCTGGCCGCCTGATGTGCCTTTTCCTTCGGGAGCGGTGCTTTACGACCTGGTTTACAATCCGCCGCGCACGCAACTGATGCGCCAGGCGCAAGCCGCAGGCGCGCGCGCGGTCGGCGGGCTGGGAATGCTGGTGCGGCAGGGGGCGCTGGCTTTTGCGCAGTGGACGGGGCGCACGCCGCCCCTGGACGTGATGGAGCAGGCGGCGCGCGCCGTTTTGGAGGGCTGATGAGCATTTTACGCATGTTGACCGCCGGAGAAAGCCACGGGCCGGAGCTGACCGCCATTTTGGAGGGGATGCCTGCCGGTGTGCCCCTTGCGCCGGAGGACATCAATCGGGACCTGGCGCGGCGGCAAAAGGGTTACGGCAGCGGCGGGCGGATGCGCATCGAGCGCGACCGCGCACGCATCAGCGGCGGCGTGATGGCCGGACGCACGACCGGCGCGCCGATTGCGCTGCACATCACCAATCGGGACTGGAAGAACTGGCGCGCGCGGGAAATTCCGCCGATGACCGTGCCGCGCCCCGGCCACGCCGACTTGAGCGGCGCGGTCAAGTACGGCTACGCGGACTTGCGCCTGGCGCTGGAGCGCGCTAGCGCGCGGGAGACGGCGGCGCGCGTGGCCGTTGGGGCGATCTGTCGGCGGCTGCTGGCTGAGTTCGGCATCGCGGTCGGCGGCTACGTGGTGGAAATCGGCGGCGTGGCCGCGCAATTTTCCGACGATCCGCCCGACTACCCCGCGCGTTGGGAAGCGGCGCACGCCTCCGAGGTCGGCTGCCCCGATCCGCAGGCTGCCGAAGCGATGCGCGCGGCGATCCGCGAGGCCAAGATCGCCAAA
>CAZZNC010000187.1:0-5690 GCA_964655405.1 uncultured Anaerolineaceae bacterium
GCCGCGCGGGGGCAAAAGTCGGTGTAGCGCGATGCGTTCGCTGCGGTCTTCGTAATCGCGGCCCTGGCCTTCCCAAAAGGCTGTGCGATAGTCCGATCCCTCGTAGTCGCAAAGGGGCGGGGTTTCTGGCGTCATGGACTGCTCCTTGTTTGGGGTAGGGGAATGTGTGCTCATTGGGCGGGTGGTGTGATGATGCCGATGTCCTGCGCGGGCGTGGCGGTGGGGGCGTTGCTGGGCGGGATGATCGCGCCTTCTTCCGAGGGAGGCGTGGCATCGTCCGGCGCGGTGCGTTCGGGCATTTCCCGCGAGTACGCTTCCGGCCCCGCAGGCCAGGGATGTGTGCACGCTTCGGTCGGCGCCAGCAGATCAATGTCTCCGCCCAGCGCGTCCAGCACGAAATCCGGCACTTCGTCCCAATCGCCGGGCAAGTTGTCTAGCGCGCACACGTAAACTTCCAGCAGGCCGCGCAGATCGTCGAAAGGTGCGTGCAACTGCGTTTCGTTGAGCGGAATTTCCACGTCTACCGGCAAATGGATCGGAATGGTGGTGTCTACCGGCACGGTCATGTCCAGCCTGATGGGCAGCGCCAAGCCCTCCGGCAGCACCAAGTCCACACGCCCGTTGATCATGCCACCGCCGCCCGGCAGGGTAAAGGTGGCGTTGGCCGCAATGGGCACGTCGGCGGTCAGGATGACGCTGGTGCTTTGGTTCAGCGGCAGGTCGAACTGCACGGGGATTTGGTCGTCCACGTTGATCGTGCGTTCGATCACGGCTTGGTCCAGCCCCACGAAATCGCGGTGCAGCCCGTCAATGAGCGGCTCTAGGATGCCGTTCTTGATCTGGAAAATTTGCATCAACAACAGCAGCGTCACGATCACCAGAATCAAATTGAGCGTGAAGGAAAAAAGCAGCGCCACCGTCTTGAACGCATTCCACCAAACCCGCACATGGTGCATCGCGTGCCTCCTCAATGTGCCTAGCTGCCCGCCAACCGATAGGGTCGCGCTTCATCATAGCATCTGCGCGCGGGAACGGTCAACCGGCGCTCTGCGTTGCGTGTGGCGGGGGCGGCGCGTTCGACGCGGTACGGTGGGCATGGGGACGGGGGCAGTCGGCGACCGTTCGTCGCCGGCAAACGCTCGCCGTCGGGGGCGCGCCGCCGTGCGCCATTCGGCGCACCAAAGCGGCTTCCGCCGCTTTGCGCCGCGCGGAGCGCGGGGCGGGCGGCGCGCCCGAGCGCGCGATCGTCACAAGCGCCCACTCGAGCCGACGAGCGCCAGCGCCGCGAGGCGTGCGCAGCACGGCTCGCGGGGGGTGCAGGGGACGCCGTCCCCTGCTGGGGGCGCGGGGGCGAAGCCCTCGCAGACACTCACCCTCGCTTTTGCGCGACCACCAGCGGCGGCGCTTGTTGCGAGCGCCAGGGGGCACGTTCGGCCAGGTCGCGCAAATGTCCGCGCCAACCCCGCCGCCGCGCGTCCAACGGCTGCAAACCGACCTCGCCCAGCAGCTCGCGCGCCAGCTCGACCGCCTCCGCGCGCGGTTCGAGCGCCGCCATCACCACCACGCCGCCGCCCACGCGCAACACGTCCACCGCCCGCTGCAACGCTTCCCGTTGCGCCGCCACGTCGCCGAACGGCGCCAACCCCTCTTGGAAGATCACCCAATCGAAGGCGGCGCGCGCCAACGGTAGGTGCGTCGGATCGCTTTGCACGCGAAAATAGCGCGCAATGGGAAACGCGCCCAACCCATAACGCGCACCGGTGCGCGCGTCGAACGCCAGCGTGGTATAACCGGCCACGTCCAGCGCGTAGGCCAGCCAGCCCATGCCCGCGTGCAGCACGGCCACTTCGCCCAGCGGCGCAATCGGCCACTCCCCGCGCGCCAAGCGCACCGCTTCCAGATAGCGCCAGAGCAGGGCGGTCGCTTCCGCCCACTGTTCCCAGTAATCTTCGGGATAGCCGCCTAGTGGCGTTTGCGGCAAACTTTTGAAGGTGGCTTCCCCTGCCGCGTGCCAACCCGCCGCCGCGCATTGCGCTTCGTGCGCTGCGCTGAGCGTGTCCAGCGGCTCGCGCTGCTCGGGCGGATGTAGCCGCAAGATGCCATCCGCGAAGCGGTAGACGTGCGTCGCGTCCTGTTCGCACTGCAACGCTCCGTCCTGCCAGCCCAAACGCCCCCCGTCCACCGGACAGCGCAGCAGCGCCACGTAGTTGCGCCCGCGCCCCTTGAAAGCCCCGTTGCGCGTGTTCAGCGGCGCCAATGTGTCTAGATTCATCGCTCGATATGTGCTCCTGTGTGCCGCAGCACCATCAGAAAGTGATCGCCCCAACTTTGCAGCCCGCGCAACCCGCGCCATTTGCGTTCGCGCGCCGCCAATTTTTGGAAACGGGCTTGCTTTTGGCGGTAAAGTTCGTGCAGATGCACCGGCGGCAACAGCAACGGGAAGGCCAAGACCCGTTCCACCGTGAAATACGGCGCGAAGGCCTGCGCGAATTCGTCGGGGAAGTAAAAGAGCACCGGCGCGCTCACATCGCTGGCCCCTGCGCGCGTTTCCGTCCATTCCGCCGGACGCGGCAGCACGTCGCGCGGGCGCAAGCGTTTCCAGGCGTGCCAACGCTCGAAGGCGCAACGCCGGTTCATCACCGTTGCCACGAAAGGCGCGTCCGGTTCCAGCAGCTCATGCAGCGCCACCGCCACGCCCGCCAAATTCGGCTCGCTGTTGAGCGTGCCCAGGCTGGCATACGCGCCCTGGAAGGGGCCGCGCTCGTCCAGCGTGCTGAGCTTGCCGGCGGGCGTGGTGCGGAACGCGATCCCGCGCCGCAAGCCGTAGGCCGCCGCTTTGGTTTGCGCCTGGCGCACCATCGCGGGGCTGATGTCCACGCCCAGCACGCTATACCCCTCGCGGGCCAACGCGAGCGCTTCTTCGCCCGTCCCGCAACCGATATCCAGCAGCGCCGCGCCTGCGGGCACCAGTTCCCGCAAGAGCTGCAAATGTTCCTCGCGTAGCCATGTGACCAACGGATTGCCCGGGTTGATGCCGGAGGGAGGGCCAAAGCGTAGATCGTACCCCTTGGCTTCTTGATCGAAGCGCGCCGCCAGCAGCGCGTAGTGTTTATCCAGCGTTGTCGTGTTCATGGTTTGCCGTTGCCTCGTTTGCTGGCTCCCCGCGCTCTGTTGACGCCGTAGTGCCCGCGTCTACGCCCCAATGGGGATGACGTGTCACCCACCACGCCGCGATGATCGCCGTGCCCACCACCGGCCCTATGAACATCGCGCACAATGCCCGCCAAACCGCTTCCCAACCCAAAACGCCCATCAGCGCATAAAGCGCCACTGCGCTGGCGAAAAAGAGCGCCAGCCAGACCATGCCCAACCGTGCGCCGCGCTGCCAAATCTCCTTGTGCAGCGGATCGAAAGGGGCTTGGCTCATAGGCGCGTTACTCCTCGGCGGGCACGAGCGGCCACACCCAAATATCCGTCCAGTAGCAATCCGTGCGCGCCGCCTCATAGTTCAGCAGCGCCACGCCTACGCGCCCCGCGCCCGTGCCGACGGTCTCTTGGGTCACCAACGCGCCGTTGAGGTACAGCGCCATATCCCTGCCTTGCGCCACCACGATCAAGCGCACAGGCTGCGTCAGTTCTGGCGCGTGGCGGTCGTATACGTTGAGCGTCAGCGCCCCCGCGCGCGTCTGCACCACGCCGAAACCGCCCAGCGCGTCGATATAGGCCAAGTCGAAATTGGCCTCGTCCTGCCAACGGTAGACCAGGCCGCAAGCGTTGCTTTTCCCGTTCGTGTAAAGCCCCAGCCGCGCGCTGAAGATGAAATCGTCATAGACGGCTATTTCCGAGCCGAGCAGCTCGAAGCGCGCGTCACGGTTCTGTTCGGTGCGCTGCTTTTCCGGCAGATAGAGCGCGTGTGTTTCGGCAGGAAACACCTGGCCGGACGCGGCCAGCTCGGCCACGACCTCGGGAAAATTGGGCGTTTCCCATGTGCGCAACGCCAGCGGCAGCCCTTCGTAAGTTGTGCCGAGCCGCGTGGTGACGAGCACGTCGTCGAAAAGCACGCTCACCACGTCGAAACGGTCGGCGCGTGATCCCGCATATAGCCCCACCGCCCCGCGCGGGGCAAGCTGCGCGTCGGTGGGCACGCTGCCCAGCCGCACGCCGTTGGCGAAAAGTTCCAAGTGATCTTCGCGCACCAACACGGCCAGTTGCCAATTTTCTCCGCTCAACGCGCTGTTGGAAACCCAGGGGCGCAACACGAATTCGCCGGTTTCGTCCAGCCGTGCCACCGACCATTGGGCATCGGTGTTCACGCGGAAAACATACGCGCGTGAGTGTGTTGGCCCTTGTGCTTCGACCACCAAGCCGATCTCGGCGTAGGGGGTGTTGGTGCTGAGCAGGCGCGCGGAAGTTTGCGCGTAAAGTTCCTCGTACTCCTGCGCTTGCGGCGGAAAACCGATCACGCTGGCCCCGGGTTCGTCCACGCGCAGCTTCAGCCCGCCGAAGGAAAGCGGCAAGGCTTCGCCTGTTTCTGTTACCCATGAAGCCGAACCTGCCTCGAACGCTTCTTGCAACGCTACGCGCGCAAAGCCCGGGGTGAGCGTCAACACATATTCGCCCGCCGTCTGGCCGCCTTCGGCCAGGTAGCGCGTCACGCGCACGGTGTAAGTGCCGTCGCTGGGCAAGGTTAACACTTCCAAGCCCGCGTCACGCACCAGCGAGTCCATGTCGTCGTTTTCGGCAATCAGCACGTCGTCCGGCCCGTAAACTTGCAGCACCGGATCGAGATCGCCGCTGACTGCACGCGCCAGCAGCGCCACCGGCTGCTGAGCGTGCCCCTCGAACGTCCAAACGTCGCTGGGGTGCGCGTCGTTGAGCTGCCCGCGCACCTCCTCCAAGAAAGGCAGCGGGCGCGGTGTGGGGGGCTGCTGCGCGTGGAGCGGCGGAGACGTGAACACGCCCAGCGTCCACAGCGCCGTTCCCACCGCGATCACCCAGCCCCGAACTGTTCTCATGCGCCGCACGCGCCCGCCTCCCTTTTTGCGTTGCTCTGCGTGTTTAGTATTCCCACAGCCAAACGTTGTTGAGCTGGCAGTAGGTCTCTTGCGTTTGGTTATTGTCGTCCCGATACACGTACATTTCCAGCGCCACCGTGCCGCTATTGGGTTGGAAGGTCGCTTCGGTCACCTCTTGCCCGTTGATGAACAAGGTAATTTGCTTGCCGTTGGCGATCACCAACACGCGGTTGGTCGCTTCCAGCCCGGGCTGCACGACGTTGGAATTTTGGAACACGCTGGCGTCGGTGAGCCGCCCTTGAGCGTTCCACTCCCCCAGCAAGAACGAGCCGTCGGCAAAGACCAGCGCGTCGGCGTTGTATCCTTCTGTGTCGCGGAAGAACATGCCGCAGCCGGAATCTGCCACGCCTTGCAGCAAACGTGCGTCGAAGCTCAGCGCGAAGTTGCCGAACGTGTTGTCGTTCCCCAGCGGGTAGTAATTGAAGCCCGCGTTGGAGGTGTCCCCGTAGCTGCTGGGCACGGTCAGCCCCATCGTTCCACCGGCAGGGATCAACCCCAAGCCTTGCAGCTCTTGCACCACAGCCTGCGGGTCGTCGCTTTGCCAACTGGCGAGCACGCGCGGCCCTGTGTTGCCGGAAGGCTGCGTGGGTTGGGGGGCTGCTTGCCCATTCTGGC
>CAZZNC010000188.1:0-5681 GCA_964655405.1 uncultured Anaerolineaceae bacterium
ACGCATACTGGATCTGGCGCTCCTCGGGGTCCATGTCCGACTGGATGGCGCCGACGCTCAGGCCGAGCAGGCTGAAGATCGGGGTGTTCCACTCGGCGTCGCGGCGCGCGAGGAAGTCGTTGACGGTGACGACGTGGACGCCGTGGCCGCAGAGCGCGTTGAGGAACGACGGCAGCGTCGCCACCAGCGTCTTGCCCTCGCCGGTCACCATCTCGGCGATCTTGCCCTGGTGCAGCACGATGCCGCCGATCATTTGCGCGTCGAAATGGCGCTGGCCGATGGTGCGTTTGGCCGCCTCGCGCACCACCGCGAACGCTTCCGGCAAGATGTCTTCGAGCGTTTCACCTTCGCGCAGCCGTCGGCGGAACTCGTCGGTTTTGGCACGCAGCGCCTCATCGCTCAGCCGCTCCATTTGCGGCTCCAGCGCGTTGATCACCTCCACGACTTCGCGGTGACGTTTGAGTTCACGTTCGTTCGGATCGCCGAAAACGGCTTTGGCTAGTTTGTGTAACATGTTCCCTCGCAAGACGGGCGGAACGTCCAGACGCGCCGCCCGCTGATTGGATTTGTGGTGGAAGTCTGTTCGGAAAATCTGCACGAAATTATAGCATATTCGCTACCCTTTCTTTAGCGTAGCTGCTGCGTAACATGGCTCAGAAGGGGCGGCGGGGGTTAGAAATGGGTAAGAATAAGCAAAAACCCCGCTCCGAACGTGCCGGAACGGGGCTGCGGGTAGGCGTTTAGGGTGTGTATGGCTCCAGCCAATAGGTCGTGCCCTGGCCTTCTGCCGTCCAGCCCGTAACTCCGTTATAGTACACCTGATACCAGGCGGTGGTGTCGGCGCAAACCGGCCCGCCGAGCACTTGGAAGACCGCCCCGGGCGGAATTTGGCCGACCAACGCCGCGCTGAGGCTGGGTTGTGCGCGGATGTTGTTAGGCCACCCGGGCAGCACGCGCCCCCAACTGTTGGGCACCAGGCGCGAGGGCAAAAAGCCCGTGCATTGCCCCATCATGTTCGCCGGAACAGGGGTGGGTTGGGCGGCGGTGGAAAGATCGGTCACGGGGACGGCGTCTTGGTGGGTGACCGTTACCCACCTGCCGCTGACCCAGCCGGTTAGCCCGTTGACGTTGATTTGCCACCAGGAGCTATCCGCGTTGCGTCCCACGACGGAGTACGTTTCTCCGCGCGAAATTTTGGTGAGCACGTTGCCCGCGAAAGGTGCATCACGCACGTTCAGCCGCCAGGCAGTGACGGTGGCTTGCGCCTGGGTGAGGTGTTCTTCTTGCAGGCGGTACATGCGGAAGTCGAGATAGGCGGTGCCTGCCGCTTCGTAAAATTCCACCGTGACGCTGTGCGGCCCTGCGGAAAGCGGGAAAGTGGCGCTGTACGTTGCGCCGGTGGCGTCGTGCCACTCGTTGATCACGTAGAGTCCGTCCACGTTCACGCGCACGCCGTCGTCGGCCACCGTCTCGATCTTGTAGGTGGCCGCCTCGAATTCCTGATAGAGCACCCAGCGCGCGCTGAAGTTGTCCGCTACCACGCCCGCGCCAGGCGAAGCGGTGCTCCAGTTGTGCGAAGGAGACGGCTCGGACTGGCTGAGCGCGGGCAAGCCGCCCAAGAAGACGTTGTTGTAATATTGCGCGGCCCATTGCACCTGCCAGCGCACGGGGATCGGCGGGGCGGTGAAGCTCGGCCCTTGTTCGCCGTCGTCCAGGCTTTCCCAGCTTATATAGAGGTAGGCGGTTTCGGTGTTTTCGCGGAAGTCAATTTGGATGTGGTGCGAACCAGCACTGAGCGTCACGTCGGCGGTGAGCGTTTCACCGGGGCGCGCGGCGTCGTAGCTGTTCAGGGTGGGGCGCTTGTCCGGCGGGTAGTCAATCCACAGCTTGACGCCGTCGTCTGCCAGGATGTAAAAGCGGTAGTTGCCGCCTTCAAAGTAGGCATCGGTGGCAAAACGCGCGCTGAAGTTGTCCACCGGCACGCTGGGGTCCGGTGAACTGTCGCCCCAGTAGAATTCGTTGCCGGTTTCCTGGCGCGTCAGCACGGGGTTACCGGAAAGGTAGGGGTTGTCGTAGTATTGCACTTGCCAGGCCACGCTGCCTTGCGCGTTGGCGGGCGCGATGCTCGCCGGCCACACGCCCACCACCAGGCACGCGGCCAGTGCCAACGTCACGATCCGCAAATGTCGCATTCTTGCCTCCTGAAACAAATGTCCGTGTTTTCTGTTTCTATTGTAGTACGATTTTGGCGCGGAGAGTCTCACCCCTGGCCCCTCTTTCCTTAGGGAGAAGGGAAAAGCAGGTGGCCCGTAGTGGAAGCGCAAGGTTTGGCGGGGCGCGTCCCATTGCGTATACTGGGGGCACGTACTTACACCCGTTCCGAAGGATGCGCACAGATGACCCACGTTTTCATTTCCTACGCACGCAAAGAGGGCAAGGAACTCGCCTTCAAGCTCTACGGCAGCTTTAGCGCGCTGGCGGGCTGGTCGGCGTGGCTGGATACGGACATCCACGCGCCCAACTCGTTCGGCGCCGAGATCGAACGCGAGATCAAGCGCGCCGACCTGGTCGTGGTGGTGCTCTCGCCGGACGTGGAGCGTCCCGAAAGCTTCGTGCGGCGCGAGATCGCCTTCGCGCAGTTGCTGAAAAAGCCTATTTTCCCCGTGCGCGCCAGCCGCGCTATGCCGCCTGTAGACATTGCGCATTTGACCTGGCTGGACTTCTTCGGTGTTTCCTACCGGGCGACCTTCGCCGAGTTGCTGGACATGATCGGGCGGGCGCTTTCGTTGGGGACTGCTGCCGCGCCTACACCCCAACCGCAGCCCCGCGCGCCGCAGATCGTCGCGCCCCCATCCGACCCGCGCCTGGACTTCGAGTGGTGCGAAGTGCCCGCCGGCCCCTTCAAAATGGGCGGCGATCCCGATGCGTGGAGGGCATGGAACGGCGCGGAGTTCGTGTTGGACTACACTTTTTGATCGCCGAGTTTCCGGTGACCTACGCGCAATATGAGCCGTTCGTGGAGGCGGGTGGCTACGAGGAGCGGCGCTACTGGACGAAGGCGGGTTGGGCGTGGAAACAGAAAACAGGCGTTACCGAGCCGCGTTATTGGAACGATGCGAAATGGCATCGGGCAAAGTACCCAGTAATCGGCGTAAGTTGGTATGAAGCGTATGCGTATGCGCAGTGGCTGGCAGCCCTTACAGGCCCTCACCTCTTGCCCCTCTCCCTCAGGGAGAGGGGAATGAAGGCGCGGGGGGGCGAAGGGGAGTATGTGATCCGGCTGCTGCGCGAGTGTGAGTGGGAAAAGGCCGCGCGCTATCCTGATGGGCGCTTGTGGCCCTGGGGCAACGACTGGGACGAGGGGCGGCGCGTGAATTGGTACGGCACGGGCTTGGGACGCACGAGCAAAGTGGGCGCGTTCCCCGATGGGGCGAACCCTGCGCACGGCGCGCAAGACATGATCGGCAACGTCTGGGAGTGGTGCTTGACCAAGTGGCGCGGCGAATATCACTCGCCTGGAGCAGAGGACAATGACCCGGAAGGGAAGGCCATGCGGTGTGCTCGCGGCGGGTCGTGGAGCGGCCGCGACCAAGGCAACCTGCGCGCCGCCGCTCGCGGCTGGATCGCTCCCGACTACGGGGTCTACGACCAGGGGTTTCGGTTGTGCGTGTCGGTTCCCGTATAGTTCCCCCGTGCTTGCTCCCCTCTCCCTGAGGGAGAGGGGCCGGGGGTGAGGGCTTGTGCGGGGCCGGGGGTGAGGGCCTGTACGGGCCAGCGCGGGCCAGCGCGTTTATTGGCGCGGCGGGCGTTTTCCAGTATGCTAAGGCGTGTAGTAGCCACGCCGTTTTTTTCGTGGGAGGGATACCGTGAGCGACGATCTACAGTCATTGCGCCAGGAGTTGCTGGAAAGCGACCAACCGATCGGTCAGTTCGAGGAGCTGATCAGCACAGAGGCCGCCGATGATCGCATCTTCGGCATGACGGCGGTCGAGCGCATGTTCGTTTCCATCGGCTGCTTTTTGGTCACCAGCCTGGCGGGTTTTGTGTTGTTGTTGCTGTTGGGAAAAATCGTGCTCTAGCCATTCATACACGCTTGCAAGGGGGAGACGATGTACCAGACCCCGCCGCCCACGCTTTCGCTCGGCGAGTGGACGTTGCGCGTCCTGATCACGGTGCTGTTAGTGGCGCTGTTTTTGGCGCTGTGGACGCTGCGCGATGTGTTTTTGCTGGTCTTCATGGCGATCATCGTGGCGATTGTGTTGCAAGTGCCCGTGCACTACTTGGAGCGCTTCGGCTTCAGCCGCCAGCTCAGCATCCTGCTCACGCTGACGGGCACGGTGGCGCTGCTGGTGGCGTTGGTGGCGCTGATTGTGCCGGTGATGGTGACGCAAGTGCAAAACCTTGCCAACGCCTTGCCGAACTTCGTGGAAGACGCCAAAAGCGCCTATGACCAGTTGGCTTCCAGCCACACCTGGCTGCCGCCCATTGCCTGGGACGAGGTGACCGAGGGGAACGTTTCCGACTTCATATTGCGCCAGGTGAGCACCGCTTCGCGCAATATTTTCCCCTTTTTGGGCGGCGTTGGTGGGGCGATCACCAATTTGGTGCTGCTGTTTTTCATCGCCGTGTTTTTCATCGCCGATCCGGTGAACTATATGGAAGGGATGCTGACGCTCATGCCGCGCAGCTATCGCCCGCGCGCGCTGGAAATTTTCCAGATGTTGGGGCGCATGTTGCAACGTTGGTTCGTGGGGCAGCTGATCTCCATGACGCTCAGTGGGGTGATGATCGCCTTCGTGACGGGTGTGGTGCTGGGGCTGCCGAACGCGATTGCGCTGGGCGTGATCTCCGGCTTGATGGAGTTCATCCCCAATTTTGGCTCGATTATCGCGGTCATTCCGGCGGTGATCATCGCGTTGGCGGAAGACCCGATCCTCGTCCCCTTCACCATCTTGGCCTATCTGATTGTGCAGCAAATCCAGAGCAACGGCATCATGCCGCGCATCATGAGCCGCCAAACGGCCATTCCTGCCGCGTCCATCTTGATCGCGCAGATCATCGGGGCGGCGCTTTTCGGCTTTTTGGGCATCGTGTTGGCCTTGCCGCTGGCGATTGTGATCATGGTGTTGGTGCGTGAGGTGTACGTTTACGACGTGCTCAACGCACGACCGGCGCAAATTCAGGCACACGTGCGGAAAGATGGCACGATGTACCATCTGGTGACGGCAGAAGTTTACCGTCCCGAAGAGCTGACCCCGGGCGAGGCGGCGCGTTTGCAAGCGGAAGGGCAAGACCTGTTTTCCAAGCGCGAAGGGGAAGTTGTGGAGATCATCACGCCGCCGTCCCCTGTTTTGGAACAGGCGGTACGGGGACAGCAAGCCGTGTGGTTGGCGCTGTTGATTTTGACGATTGCGCAGGGGCTGGCGTTGGTACGCTCGCTGGTGAGCGGCAGCGTGCAGCGTAACTGAGAGAAGAGGGGGCATGATGTCTGAGGACAGCGCACGCCACGACGCTCCGCGTCAGCGGCGCACGTCGCGGCTTTCCGGCTTTTACAAGCGTCCGATGGCCGAGCGCGTGGCGATTGTGGGCGAGTGGGCGGAGCTGAGCGTGGAACAACAAGCCGCGTTGCTGGCGTTTTCCTCGCTTTCGCCTGACCAGGCCGACAACATGATCGAAAACGT
>CAZZNC010000189.1:0-5649 GCA_964655405.1 uncultured Anaerolineaceae bacterium
CCCGCCGACGACGCGCTGCGCGTCAAGGTGCTGGTGGTCGAGCCGCTCGGTTCACAAAACTTGCTGACAATCCAAATCGGCAGTGATATTATCAAGGTGTCCACGCACCCGGACTTTCCGGCGCGCATGAACGAGGATATTTGGATTCGCTTCCCCAGCGACAAAATCCGCTGGATAGACCGCGACAGCGGCAGGACCTTGATTCCCGACTTGGAGAAATTGACGGCATCGTGAGCATTCCGCAAGACCCTTACCAGCCCGAGACCCATCCTTTAGACCCGTCCAGGGGCTTCAAACCCCTGGACTTTGGCTATGACGGCGTGACGGGCAGCGTAGACGCCGACGGACGGCTGATCGCGCTGAGCACCTATCATCCCAAGCACGGCTACGTCACCTTTTCGGCAGCGGACGTCTTTCCGGAGGCGCAACGCTACAACAGCGACGCGGTGCGCGCCTACCGTGCGGGGCTGGCGCAGCTAAGCGGCTTCGGCGCGCACTTCGACGCGCCTGTCGTGGAACGGCAAGCCTATTTGCTGGAAGACGCGATCCCACAGGTGCGGCTGAAGCTGGAGGGCGGCGGCAGCGTGGTCGTGACCACCTTCGCCGCCGAGGGGGGCGCCTTCCAAGTGTGGCAGATCGAAGGTGCGCGCCCACGATGGGGCGGCAAGTTCTCGTTGCAGCGCGCCGCCTACACCCAACTGACCGAAGGAGGCCCCTTGCCGCCGGTAGCTGCCACCAACAGCGCTTCACTGGGCGGAGGGACGCTGGTGGTGGAAAATCCCGCCTTGCCCTATGCGGTCGCCGTGCGAGGGTTGCCCAGCGGCATCTATTGGGCGCAGGAAAGCGGCCAAGCGCTGACCATGGACATAGAAGGGCAAGAAGGCGTCACCGTGCTGGTGTACAGCTTTGGCGGAGACGCCCACACCGCGCTTTTCATGGCGCAACGCTTGGTCGAACACGATCCCGCCAAGTTGTTGGAAAAGCAACGTACCCATTGGCGCGTTTTGACGGCAAACGCGCCGCAAGATCCGTTGGTGCGGCGCGGGTTAGTTTACAGTTACGAAGTGGCCGTGCCGGTGGGTGGAATGCGCGCCATCCTCACCGACCACATGCTGTTGCCGCTTTCGTGGAACCGCGATGCCTATTACGTGGCGCGGGCGTTGCTGGAATGGTCAGCGGAAACGGCGGACATCGTGCGGCGGCACTTGTTGTGGCTCTTTGAGATCACCGAGCGGCTGGACGATGGGCTGTGGGGACGTTGTTACACGGCCAACGGCACGATCAAGGACCGTGCCTTTCAACTCGACCAACAGCTTTACCCGTTGCTCGAACTGGTGGACTATGTCGTCACCATTGGCGATTACGACATCGCCGAGCAGCTCAAACCGCGCATACAACCGGTGCTGGAAGCGCTCTTGGCACGCAAAGCGCCCGAGCAGTGGCTTTTCCCCACCGAAGAAACGCCCGCCGACGACCCACTGCGTTTGCCGTACCATTTTTCCAGCCACGTGCTGCTTTGGCACACCTTGGAACGTTTGGGGCGCACAGGCTTTCTCACGTCGGCGATCTGGAATCCGCTTTCCCGTCGAGAAATACAAGCCGCCTTCCTCACCGAGCACAAGGGCCGACGCCTTTTCGCTTACGCGACGGACGCGAAGGGCACGTTCCGGCTCTATCACGACGCCAACGATCTACCACTGGCGCTCGCGCCGTATTGGTTTTTTGTGCTCCGAGGCGAACCGGCGTGGGAATTCTGGCGCGCAACGGTGAACTTTGCTTTTTCGGCAGACAACCGGAGCGGCTTTTACCCCCCCCACAGTCTGGGATCGCAGCACACGCCCGCGCCCTGGCCGCTGGGCGACGTGCAAGACATTCTCATCGCACGCGCGCTAGGCGATCCCCAACGCGAAAAACAAGCCTGGGAACGGCTGCGCAAACAAGCGAGTTGGGACGGTGCGCTGCCGGAAGCAGCCAACGCCCAAACGGGCGCGGTCGTTTCACGCCATTGGTTCGCCTGGCCGAACGCGGCGTTGGTGTGTGCGGCAACAAACGCTTTCGGGGAAATCGGACTTTAAGGTAACGCCATGCCGACTTGCTCGCTGGTGAAAGCGAACACGTTGCCCCAGTGGGCACTCAGTTCCTGCTGCCAATGAGGGTCACGCGGAGAAGGGAAAGCATGGAGCGCCTCGGTGAGTTCCGTCAACCGGCGCAACCCACCCAGCGCGTTCCAAAAACGCATCTCTTGGAGGGGGCCAGCTTCTCGCATATAACCTTCCATGAACGCCGACGCCATCTGAAGACGATGGGCGCTCAAGTGTGCGCACGTATAGCCCACGTCCAATCGTGCGTCGGCCAGCACAGCCCATTCCCAATCGTAAATAGCCGCCACGCGCGTCTGCCGTGAAACGATGCTTTTCAACGTATAGCGCCCATGAACAACGCAATAGGGCAGTTCTTCAATGTCCGCCGACCATTCCCAGAGCCGTCGGAACAAAGCGTCCAACGGGGGCGCGTTCAACGTCTGTAGCCGCAGGCCCAGATCGTGCAAAATGTCCATGCGCGACACATACGGCAATTCCGGCATAACCGGCCAGGGGATGCGATGCAACTGCGCCAATGTCGCGGCGAAGTCCTCTCCGGTGCGTGCGAAAAAAGCCACCGGATGCCCTTCGGTGGAGCGTCCCTGCACGTATTCCAACATCAAAAGCGTTTCGTCGTCGCGGTATCCCCAGCTCATGTAAAAAACGTGCGGAGCAGCAGGGAAGGAAACTTCCCGCAACGCTTGCAGCACATGAAAAGCGCGCAGCGCTTCGTACAGTTCCTCGCGGGGGTAACGTATCAACAACACCGCCGGCGGCAACTTGGCATCGTGCAAAGCAAAAGCACGCCGACGCGCCGACATGCCACGCGGCAAAGGCATCAAGCTCACTGGTGGAACATACCCAAAAGCCCCACGCAGCACGTCGGCCACTCCAGAATCAAGGTTGCCGCCCGAATAGTGCGCGTTCACTACGTTACCACCTCACGGGTACCGCATATATCGGGCGTTGCACACTTTCAAACGCCCTCCGCCTCGCCGATAGCACGCTCTGCCAAGGCGTTATCCAACAACGCGATCAACGTTTCGATGCCCTCGGGCGGGTTCGGCGCTTCTGCAAGGAATTGCAAACCGTCGTATATCGTTTCCAATACCTTGATCTCCGGTCGTTGTTGGATCAACGTTTCCATTTCCCGTTGAGCTTCGTCCAACTTCCCTTGTACCAGCAAAGACTGCGCCAAATCACCGCGTTTCCAAGTGTTGCGCGGGTCGTCGTCCAAAGAAAGCCGCGTCTGGTGTTCCACTTTACGGAAGAATTCCAAAGCGCGTTCGGCGTCTCCCCTGTGCGCATAAAGCGCGGCCAAGTTGACGATGGGATAAGAAGAACTCGGCGTGACCTTGTGTGCGCGCTCGTAAGCGTGCAGCGCATCTACGTAGCGCGTCTGGCGACGGTACAACCCGCCCAATGTCCCATGATAGGATTCGCCGTCCGCATCGAGCAGCGAAAATTCCCGTTCGAGCGCCTCGTGCAAATGTTCCTCGGCTTGCGCCCAATAGCGATTGCGTTCGGTTTCGCGCTCAGGCTCGGCTTCCACGTCAATTACATCCCCCTTGCGACGCAACGCCAAACCCAAAGCTGCCATTGCCGGCACGAGGTCCGGTTCACTTTCCAACGCGCGCTGCAAGTACTCGATGGCCGCATCAATCTTTTTGCTCGCGGTGTAAAGATAGCCCAGCAGGTAGTTGGCGGAAGCGTCATCCGGCGCTATCTCCAACGCCTGGCGTAGCGTGGAGATGGCCGTTTTGACGTTGTGCGCGCGCATCTGCTGTTCGGCCCGCAATTGCAACGAAAGCAGCCGGAACGAGCGGCGACCTTCTTTCTCCACTTGCGCGAGTTGTTCTTCGATCTGGGCGCGAAGGGCGTCTTGTTCTTCTTGCAACGAGCGTTCCAGTGTTTTCAGATTGGCGTGGCGCTCTTCGGCCACCTTTTCCACGCGCGCCTCCAGCACCCGCACCTCGTCGATCTTGTCCAGGATCATGCTGCGCAACACCCACATGCCCACCGCGCCCAAAAAGCCGATGATGCCTAACGCCACTTCCAGGAAGCTGAGCAGATCGCCGACGTGGTTCACCGCATCGTTGGCGCGCTCTAAGATGATCGTGGCTTCGGCAGAATCGAGACCGTCGGCAGTATCCACCGTCGGGCGAGCGCCCTGCACGTCTTGCTGCGCCCAATAGATCGCCACGCCCGCCACCACCAACGCCGCCAACGCAACCATCAACGGGAAATTACCCCACAAACGCCGCCGCAAGGACAGTTTTTCGCCTGTCGAAAAAGTGGACATAGTCTACCCTTCCCGTGTTTCGTAACCCCATTGTGTTCTGGGTCAAGCATACGCCAAGGCGCGCCAAATGTAAACTCTTGCCAAACGTGATCTCGCCCCTGCGGAGGGCGCGGGGGCAACGCCGCCGCCAACACACTCTGCCCAGAACCGACTGCGCCCATCCGCCATTCAACACTTTTCAGCGCCCGCCCGCCGCGCTACAATGGCGCACACACTCATTTTCCCAGGAGGAAGCCTGATGCCGCTCAGCTTGCGCGCACTTCATCGTTCGGGACGCCGCCTGTGGGCGCTGAGCGTGGGAGTGCTCGGCGCGCTGCTGCTGCTGGCGAGCGTCGCGCACGCTGCACCGCCCGCCCAAGATACGCCGCCAACCACGACGCCGATTTATGCAACGGTAGTGGTGGAACGCGCATTCGTCTTCTCCCTGCCAGACCGCAACGCCGCGCCGCTGACGTATCTCTTCGAGCGGGAACGCGTGCCCGTTTTGGGGCAAAACGCCGCCGGTACGTTCTTGCTGGTGCAAGTGGATACATTGAGCGGCTGGGTGCTGCGTGCGCAAATGGACATCAAAGGCGATCCGGTGCTGATCCCTGTGCTGGTCGGTGATCAAGCCCCCACGCCTACTTTTACGCCCTTCGTCCCACCGACAGCCCCCGCCGAGCAGAACGCCAGCCCCCCCCCAACAGCATTCCCGTCGCCCACGCCCACGCGGCCCCGCCCGACCGTGCCCCCAGCCGCGTCGCTGGAAGCACCGACCGCCGCACCGAACACCAACGACGAGAACGTCCCCTACTGGCTGCCGGGCGTGTCACCACCGGTGCAGATCACGCTGCCGGAAAGCTGGCGAGCGTTGGATATGGTCGTGCCGTTCCGCGCGCTCGATGGCTCGCTGCGCGATCTGCCGCTGACAATTTACTTCGGCGCGCTGGACGAGGATGCTTACGGGCTAATCTACCTGTATTGGGGCTTCCCGAACACGGTGGATTGGGCCACCGGCGAATACAATCTATGGGCGGACGGCGTGCAGATTTTGCGCGGATCGCTGATCGGGCAAGCGTGCAACCTGGGGCTGTACGGTCAACAAACCTTCACCGTTGGCGGGCTGGAGGGCGTCGGCGCGGACTATCAGTCTTCCGACTGCCCCGACGAGCCGAACTCAGCGGGTTGGTTCGTGGTGGTGCGCGCCGAAGGAGGAACGTTTGCCTTTTACACCGCCGTTGACCCCTGGGATGCGCTGCCCACACACAGGGACGCTTTACAGACCAT
>CAZZNC010000190.1:0-5645 GCA_964655405.1 uncultured Anaerolineaceae bacterium
GCCCTTTTCCACCTACCGCGAGTTTCTGGGCCTGTTGCGCTTCATGCCCGGGCTGGTGTTGGCGCTGGTGCTTTATACCGCCCACGAAAAACTGCGCCGCCCGCTGCTTTACAGCACGCTTTGGATCGTGTTGCTGATGTTCGTCGTTTCGGGCTGAGTGGCCCTCGCGCGATCTTGACCACGCCCACTCCCTTATGGTATGCTTCCGGCGCAGTAACACAGCGTCAAAAGCGACGACGGAAACGAGTACGCCTTGCACCGTCGGCCCAGCGAGCCTGCGACGGTGAGAGTCAGGCACGCGGGCAAGGTGGAAAATCCTTCCTGAGCTGCAAGCCGAACGCGCCACGAGCGTCAGTAAGCCGTGCCGGATTGGCCCCCGTTATCCTGGCCGCGTCATACGCGCAACCGCGCGTCGTGGCGACCGAGTGTCTCTCTATGCGAGAGAAACAAGGGTGGTACCGCGAGAGCATATCGCTCCCGTCCCTGGTGTTGGGACGGGAGTTTTGTATGGTATGGAGGCAGTGTGGCTCAAAGCGAAACGATCACGGTGCGCCCCGTTGCGCCGCAAGACCAAAACGCGCTGGCGCATTTGTGGCAAACATTGGTGGACTATCATACGCAACTGGACGAACGTCTGCCGCACACCGCCAACGGCGCCGCGACGCGCTACGCCGAACGCTTGTTGTGGCGCGTGAAGCACGGCTCATCCACCCGCGCTTATGTGGCCGAGCTGGACGGGCAAGTCGTGGGCTATGTGCTCGGCTCGGTGCTGGATTTGCATCCCGATCTCTTCGAGCAGCGAGAAGCCGGATTTATCGCCGATCTGTTCGTCTTGCCCGCTTACCGACGGCGTGGCATTGCGCGCCGCTTGGTCGCAACGATCAATGCTTGGTTTGCCGAGCAGGGGATGCACATCGTGGAATGGAGTGTAGCCGCCGCGAACGTGGAGGGGTTGCACTTTTGGGAAGCACTGGGCGGGCAGCCGATCATGGTACAGATGCGCGCGACGCTGGATGACCACACAGCAACACATGCCGCGACAACGGCAGAGAAGGACGTATGATGACGCAATGGCGAAAGTGGCTTTGGCTGCTTGTCGGCGCGGTGGCACTGGGCGAAATCGCGCTTTACATAGGCTGGCATGGCGCTTCCTGGCTTTTTCCGGCCCAATTAGCGCTGATTTGGCTGATGCTGGCGGGGATGGTGCTTTGGTTGGACAAGCACACACCCGCCCGCAAACGGCGGCAGGTGCGCTTGATGTTGTGGCCTGCACTGGTGTTGCAAGGGCTGAGCGTGCTTTGGCCGGCTGCTGCCTTCTTTTTCGGCGGGGGGGCTGCCGGCTGGCTGATAGCCGCTTCGTTGATCGTGCGCAAACAGCAGCGCGTGGAATATCAGCGCGCCATCCGTGCTTTGCGCGCCGGTGACTACGAACAAGCCATTGCGCTGATGTCCCGTTTGATCCAAGCCGAGCCGGACGCCGCCGAACATTACAACTTCCGCGCCACCATTCATCGTATGCGAGGACACCCGCAACCTGCCGTCGCGGACTATCAACGCGCCATCGAATTGGAGCCAGAATCTCCGAGCGCATTTGTGGGGCTGGCGGAAACGTATTTGCAGATGCAGCGCTATGAAGATGCCGCCCGACACGCCGAGCGCGCCAGGGAACTTTCTCCCCGCGATTGGAGTACGTATTTTTTGCTGGGGCAAACAGCCCACCGTCAAGGGGATTGGGCCGGAGCCGTGCAAGCCCTGGAACGCGCCCAGCAGTTGCGCATCTCGCAGCCCACCTCGCGGCTGCTGGCGCATTTGTGGCTGGCGTTGGATACGTTCCGCCTGGGGCAAGAAGGCGTGGCAACGCAACACCTGGCCGCGCTGCGCAAAGAAGAGGCGGGTATCCGGCTATGGGAGCGCATTTTTGCTGCTGAGCAGGGTTCGGCGCTGCGTGGTATGCTGGGAAATGACGTGCAGTTGGCGCGCAAATTCTTGGCAGCGGGCGATCCGTTAGCCGAGTTGCGCCGTTCAGCGCGTCAATCACCGAAAAGCTGACCCAGCGAAGGAGTGGGGATATGGCCGACCAAGAACATTACGCCCCAGAATCGGAAGACGAGTACGAAGTATACGACGAATACGAGGAATACGCGGAAGGCGAGGAAAACGACGCTTACCCCGATGCCAACGAGAATTACGCCGAATGGCCGCCGGAAAAGAGCGGAGGTTTGTTGCAAAGCGGCATCGTGCGCTTTACCTTGCTGGCGGTTGTAGTCGTGGCGCTGCTCGTTGTTGGGACACTCGCCGGACTGTACCTTTACCGTCAGTCCCGCAATAAGCCGCTGGACGTAAAAATTTACCCGGGCGCCCAAATGATCACACAAGAAACCGTCTACGACGGTCTCGACCATCGGCAATTTCTCACCGACGCCCCCTTCACCGACGTGGAAACCTTTTACGACGCGCTCGACGGGATGCAATGCGAGCCGCAGTACACAGTGGTTCAGGAACACGACGGCACGACGTACCGCGAGGGGCACCTTTCCACCACTTGCAGCATTGACCGCTCCGGTTTTGGCATATCCCAATTTGCCACCGTCACCATCCAACCGGTTTTGGACGAGGCAGGCAACCCCACCGAGCAAGTGATGATTGACATCACCCGACATTGGGGAGAGTGAAAGCTATGACCACAGAGACCCCGCAGCCCAACTCCACCCCCGAACCCACGAAAAAGGAACGCCACGTGCCAGGATGGGCATTGGTGGTAGCGCTGGTGGTGGCCGTGGCCTTTGGCGCGCTGGTGGTGGTGCGCGTTGCAGCCCCGTTGCACGGGCTACTTTTTCCACTGCGCGCGCCTGTGCCGGAAGATGTGCAAGAAATCGAACACGGTACGTCCGAACGTGGCGAGATGAAATACTGGATTTACCGCACGTCCCAGGACGGGCGCACCATCGCACAGTTTTATGAGCAGCATGACAGCGCGTGCCGCTACTCCGCCCGCCCGCCGGAAGTTCGCGAAGGCGAAGCGTACAACGTGGCCTACTGCTACGGCTACGAAGACGGCGTGGTGCGGTCGGTAGCCTGGGAAGTCTTCATCGCGGAAGGATACAGCGCGGACGAGGGGCCGACGATCTTTCGGTTGTACGCTTACGACCGCGTGCCAGAAAGTCAATGAGGCCGCTCGCAAGGGTGGCAAAGCGTTTCTAAAGGAAGCTGTACCCATGCAGGAGGAAGCATGTTTAAGTCCGTTTCACCCAAGCTGAACATCAACGCATTGGAAGAAGAACAGCTCGCGTTCTGGAGGCAACGGAACATCTTCCACCGTTCGATGGAAGAGCGCAAAGGTGGGCGTAACTACGTCTTTTACGAAGGCCCGCCGACGGCCAACGGACGTCCCGGCACGCATCATGTGCTGGCGCGCGCCTTCAAGGATATGTTCCCGCGCTACCACACCATGAACGGCGCGTATGTGCTGCGCAAAGGCGGTTGGGACACGCACGGGCTGCCCGTCGAGATCGAAGTCGAAAAAGAGCTGGGCTTTTCCCACAAACACGAGATCGAGGAATATGGCATTGCAGCATTCAACCGCAAGTGCCGCGAAAGCGTGTTTCGTTACATCCAAGAGTGGGAAGACCTCACCGAGCGGATCGCTTTTTGGGTGGACTTAGACGACGCTTATGTCACCTACAAAAACAGCTACATCCAAAGCGTGTGGTGGATTTTGCGGCAGCTTTGGGACAAGGGATTGCTGTATCAAGGCTACAAAGTGGTGCCCTATTGCGCACGCTGCGGCACGCCGCTCAGCTCGCATGAAGTTTCGCAAGGCTATCAGGAGGTGGCCGACCCGTCCATCTTCATCCGCTTTGCGGTGACAGGCGAGCCAAACACCTATTTCCTGGTCTGGACAACCACGCCCTGGACGTTGCCCGGGAACGCAGCATTGGCCGTGCACAAGAGAAAAACTTATGTGCTGGTGGAAGGGCCTTCCGAAGACGGCCAGAGCACCGAACGGCTGATTTTAGCCAAAGCGCTGATAGGCAGTGCGCTGAAAGACCCCGACCGCTATACCGTGCTCAAGGAAATGAGCGGGGAAGAACTGCTTGGGATGCGCTACGAGCAACTGTACCCCTTTGTGCAGCCGGAAGAAGACGCCTTTTACGTCACACACGGCGACTTTGTGAGCATGGAAGACGGCACAGGCATCGTGCACATGGCGCCGGCCTTCGGCGCGGACGATATGGAAGTGGGACGCAAGATCGGCTTGCCCGTGATCCAAACCGTGAAGCCGGACGGCGCGTTCATTGACGACGTGACGCCCTGGGCGGGTATGTGGGTGAAGGACGCCGACCCCAAGATCATCGAGGATCTGCGCGAGCGCAGCGTGCTCTATAAGGTGGAACGCTACGTGCACAACTACCCGTTTTGCTGGCGTTGCCACACGCCGCTGCTCTACTATGCGCGCGAAACGTGGTACATCCAAACAACGCGCTACCGCGACAAGATGATCGAGCTGAACCAAACGATCAATTGGGTGCCGGAACATATCAAAAACGGGCGCTTCGGCAACTGGTTGGAAGAGCTACGCGACTGGGCTTTGGGGCGCGAGCGCTATTGGGGCACGCCGTTGCCGGTGTGGAAGTGCGAAAACGAGGAATGCGGCCACATGCACTGCATCGGCGGCGTGGAGGAGCTGGAAACGTTGAGCGGGCAAGACCTTTCCGAGCTGGACTTGCACCGCCCCTATGTGGACGAGGTGACCTTCCCGTGCCCCAAGTGTGGCGACACGATGCGCCGCGTGCCGGAGCTGATCGACGTGTGGTTCGACAGCGGCGCTATGGCTGTGGCGCAATGGGGCTACCCGTACCAGAACCAAGACAAGTTCCAAGAACAGTTTCCAGCGGACTACATCTGCGAAGCCGTTGACCAAACGCGCGGTTGGTTCTTCAGCCAACACGCCATCGCCTCGATGCTCTTTGAAAGCGTGAATTTCAAAAACTGCATCTCGCTGGGGCTGATTTTGGACCAAAACGGGCAGAAAATGTCCAAGAGCAGGGGCAACGCGGTTGATCCCTGGAGCGTGATCGAACAGCACGGCGCGGACGCTTTCCGCTGGTATATGTACACCGCTGCGCCACCAGGCGAGCCGCGCCGCTTCTCGATCCAGTTGGTGGGCGAGGTGGTGCGCAACTTCTACCTGACGCTGTGGAACGTCTACAGCTTCTTTGTCACCTACGCCAACTTGGACGGCTTCGACCCGCGCCAGGCTGCTGTGCCCGTCGCAGAACGCGATCCCATGGATCGCTGGATTCTCAGCGAGCTGCACGCCCTGGTGCGCGACGTGACCGACGCTTACGAGCATTACGACGTGCTGCGCACCACGCGCCCGATTGAGGCTTTTGTGGGCGTGCTTAGCAACTGGTATCTGCGCCGTTCGCGCCGCCGTTTTTGGAAGAGCGAAAGCGACACGGACAAACTCGCCGCCTATCAGACGCTCTACGAGTGCTTGGCGACCGTTTCCAAGCTCTTGGCGCCGACCATGCCGTTTTTGGCCGATGCATTGTACCGCAACTTGGTTGTGACGGTAGATGAGGCCGCGGCGGAAAGCGTGCATCTGGCCTTCTGGCCCAAATACGACGCGGCGTTGATCGACG
>CAZZNC010000191.1:0-1580 GCA_964655405.1 uncultured Anaerolineaceae bacterium
TTGGTTTAATTCACTTGCTATCTTTGGAAAAGAGCCGTTTTTTTGTCAACTCATTTCACATAAGGCGTTATATGCTCGGAGTGAAGGGGAACGCTCATGCGCACATTGCGCGTCTTTCTGCTCGTGGGTGTGCTTGGTTGGGTGGTGGTCGCGCTATCCGTAGATGCACAGGCGCCGGTTATGTGCTCCCTGAGGTGGAGTGTTCCTGTCTCGGTGTGTGCCGATAGCGAAGCGTGCTTCCTAAGAGTGCGCCCGTCTTCCAACGGTGATTTGTACGTCTGGAGCGTGCGGGACGCGGTGCTGTATGTTTTTGCGGCGGAGGGCGCGGAATTTACCGCTTTCGATCTTTCTGCTTACGCCGCGTTGCTCAGTGGTCCTCGTGCCGATCTCGTGCCGCTTGATGACGCAGTGCTGTTTGCCAGCTTCACGACACAGGGCTATTTGTTTTCGCGGTACACGTTCGGGGCGACTCTTGGAACGATGCACACGGTGAACCTGCCCTCGGCGTATCACTTCGCCCCTTGCGACCATGCGGCCACCCCGCCGCTGCATGATTTCCAACAGGTGGAGGACGACCAGCACGTTTTGGTCTGCACACAGACTATGCCCGCACGGTTTGGCGAGCCGCCTTTGGTTGAACTGCGTAACTTGGATGTATCCGCGTTGACGGTTTCTGATCCTTTGCTTAGTGTGCCGAAAAGTATGGGTGAGACTATCGGGTTGCTTCCCTGGACAAAAGTTGTCGCAGGGCGGGACGGAAACGTTTACATCCAAGTGAGGGACCGGAACGCATTCGGTTCGGTGTTCCCGCGCCTGGATCGCTATGCGGAAAATCTCGAAATCGTGTTGCGCTACCGTCCAGGAAGCACAACGTGGGACGCCATCGGAATCGAGCGGCCCCGCTTGTCGCGTCCCATCCCACCGGAAAGCAACCCCGCCCTACCGCGACTGGTAGCCGTTGACGCCGCGTCCAATCTGTATTTTTACACCATGTGGTATACCGTCGGGGCGACGCACGTTGACCTGACCCAAACCAACGCTGACGGTGAGGTGCTGTGGTCGCTCACGGAAAACGACTTGGGCGCGGGGCTATATTGGCATGGACTGATTGCCCCCGGACGTTTCCTCATCGCCGAGGGCACGCGCGACGGGGCTGTGCTCACCAGGATTTGGGAGTGTGCTCGATGAGAAACGGGCCGATGCTGGTGCGCCTCGTGGTGTTGTTCTGGGGCGTGGGACTGAGTGTAGCGTTGCCGCTTGCAGTGACCGCGCAATCGTCCGGTTGGCCCATCCCGCCCCTGGACTGTGGGGAAGGGTGCTTTGGGCGCTATCGCCTCGACGCGCAGGGCAACGTGTACGCCTATCTTGAACGTCCCCACCAAGCCACGCTCCAGGTGATCGAGCGCGGCAGCGATCACGTGGTGACGTATGACTTGCTGGCGATGTATGCCGGAAAGGGCGCGCGACGGGACTTCGTGCCCCTGCGCGGTCGCCGATTGCTGCTGTTCGACTATCAGGCCGACCGCTCCTTTACGCTGCTCGATCTCGACAGCGGGCAGGCGACCCCGCTTGCCGTTGAC
>CAZZNC010000191.1:1590-5621 GCA_964655405.1 uncultured Anaerolineaceae bacterium
TGCGACATCCACGCGGCGCTCACGGGGAAGCGTACTGTGTACGCTCTCGGTGGCAGGGGCGACGTGATTTTTTGTTCGCGGGTTGCGGACATCAGTTACCTACACATCGCACACCTGGAAAACGGCGCGTTGCGCGTCGAAAGCACATTGGAAATGGGGCCAAGCGAAACGCCGGAGCGCTATACACCGCCCTGGCGCGCTGTTGCGGGCGGCTTGGATGGCAAGGTCTATGTGCTCGCCAGTCCGCACAACCGCGTTTTGAACCAACTTGCCACCCAGTGGGCCGAAGCGCTCGGCGACGGCATTTACCTCGTGTTGCGCTACACACCGGACGCGCGCGCGTGGGACGTGGTGCGCATCGAGGCGGAGGCGGAACGCTGGAGCACGGCGGGAAGCGACACGTTTTCGCCCCTGGTCGGCGCGGATGAAGCAGGCAACCTATACTTCCTGAACACGCGCGTTCGAGGAAACGTTGGGACGTTGGACTTGGTGAAGTACAACGCGCAGGGCGAAAAAGTGTGGCATGTGACGGAAGATGACTTCGGCGGGCGCTGGTTTTACGAAGCGTTGCTCGTCGGCGAAGATCGATTCGTTTTGAACTTTGGCAACGGAAATTTGCGCTACTTCGAGCACGGCGCGGGGGCGGTCAACGGGGCGCACGCAAGCGATTTGGCCGCCACCCAACCGCCGCACAACAGCCCCGATAGGCTGATTTATGCGGCCTTCGAGCGTTTCGGCGAAGCGGTGACCTTTACGGTCTACGATCCGCACGTGGGCACGCAGGCGGCGCTATGTACACTGCCTGCGTTTTATCCCTTTGCCGCCAGCGTAGACGGTCGCGTGGCTTTTGGCGGCGCGCCCTTTTTGCGTGTCGTCAGTGTGGGGGATGGGCCACAAACGCCACACGAAATTGATGTGGGCATATCGTTGCTCGGCGCTTACCCGTTGGCGTGGAGCGCCGATGGCCGCCTGGCCTTTGTGGGGTCACCGGAGGAGGGCGGTCGGCGGCTTTACGTGTGGGACGGGAATACGGCGGTGGACGTGACACCGGCGGAGATCATGGATCGGAGTGTCGCCTATCAGGGCGTGTGGAGCGCCGACGGGCGTTTGGCTTTCACCGTGCGGCCCGAACTGCCCACTACGCGCTACGATCCAGGCGAGATTTACCTGTGGGACGGCGGCGCCACCGTTAATTTGAGCCAAAATCCGCCGGGAAAGGACTTCGCGCCGTCATGGAGCGCCGACGGACGTTTGGCGTTTTTGTCGGAGCGCGGCGGGGAGTACGACATTTTGGTGTGGGACGGGGCGTCCACAGTCGGCGGCGTGCCGGATGCGGACACGTTTGTCCGTGTGGCGCCGGAGCTGAGCAGCTATGATTCGGCCCCCACGTGGACCAACACGGGATATGTGGCCTTTTCCGCGACCGGTCCGCACGATAACCGGCACGCGCAGATTTACGTTTGGGACGGAGAGCGTGCGCTCAATCTCAGCCAAAACCCCGCGTTTCACAACGGCTGCCCATGTTGGAGCGCGGATGGACGTTGGGCGTTCGTGACGTTTTGGTCACCGCAGCAAAAGCTGTATGTGCGGGACGCGGACAATCGTCCCATCTTGACGGTGGACGGACAATATCCGCCCGCGTGGAGTTCGGAGGGGATGTTGGCGTTTTGCGCGCGGGGCGCTGCGGGGTGGGTGCTCTCGGTTTGGGACGGGCAGCGCGTCACGCCGGTTGCTCAGGGTGCGGAAATAGAGGCCCAATGGCAAAGCGGCGCCCACGTGGTTTGTTCGAGTGGTTGATGCGGCGAAAAAACGCATTTTTCGCCGCTGATGTCGGGGGCGGCGTAGAGAATGCCTGAGTGAGCTAAAAAGACAAAAACCAGTCCTGCTCACAAAGGCAATTTCAGTAGACCGCCACGATGAAAACCGCTCAGGCTCTGGGGGAAAGACATTTGCTGTCCGTCCGGAGGCCAGGCACCCATAGCAGCAAAGCAGGCACGACTCGCCACAAGCCAATGTGCTTAACGGGCGTCATCTTTGTTCCCGCTAAAAGTCCATCGTCACCGGCAATTGTCCGCTTGGCTGGAACGCACCCAACAAAGCCTCGACCGCTGCTTGCAGCGAGGGCACGCCGTCCCCCAACGTGCACAGCACGGTCGGCGCTTGCAGCACCAGCGCGTCATACGGGTTGCGCAGCGCCAACAGCACGCCGTGCCGCGCACGGGCCAACCACTCGGCGGCGCGTTCCTTTTGCGGCGCGGTCAAGTGCGCGTTGCGCGTGGCGACAATCAGCACGTCGGCGCGCGCGGCCAACTCACCGGCGCGGGCGAGCGTCGCTGCGTCCGGCTCGCGTGACGGCAAAAGCACGCTTTCCAGGCGCGGTAAGCGTTCGGCCAGCAACGCCGCCAAGCCGCTTTGCCCGCCGCTTTCCAGTACGTCCGAGTCCAGATGCGAGGCAAACTCGATTAGCCCGACCGTGCGCCCGTCGTCGGGGCGCAACGGCAACACATCCGATTCGGCGCGCAGTTGCACCACACCGGCGCGCGCCGCTTGCAACACGATTGCACGATGTTCGGGCGTGTGGATGCGGTCGAGCGTGGGCGGCTCGCTGATGGCGTAGCGTTCGGCCAAGGCTTGGACGCGCTGCGCGGCGGCGTGCAGCGTTTCGGCGGGCACGTGCCCTTCCTGTGCGGCCTCGACCAATGCGCGGTAGGCTTCTTCCTGACGGGTGCGCGTGTGCGAAAAAAGGATCGCGTCCGCGCCCGCCTGCGCCGCAAGCACCGCCGATTGCGCGGGACTGTAGCGGCGGGTGATGGCGCCCATTTCCATGCAATCGGTGACGATTACACCGCCGAAGCCAAGTTCTTTGCGCAGCAACCCCGTGATCACGCTGCGGGAAAGCGTGGAAGGGTGCGCCTCGTCCAGTGCGCGAAACTGCACATGCGCGATCATCACCGAGGCGATGCCCGCTTGGATGGCAGCACGAAACGGCACGAGGTCACCGGCGCGCATCTCTTCCAGCGAGCTTTCCACGACCGGCAAGTCCACGTGCGGGTCAACCGGCGATTGCACCTTGCCCGGGAAATGCTTGGCGGTTGCCGCGACGCCCGCGCCCTGGAATCCGCGCACCTGGGCCACGCTCATCCGCGCCACCAACGCCGGATCGTCACCGAAGGAGCGCACGCCCATTGAAGGGTTATGGATGTTGCGCGCGTGGGCCAAATCCAGCACGGGCGCCAGGTTCCAGTTGATCCCCACCGCGTGCATTTCTGCGCCGAGCACGCCCGCCACCTGCTCGGCGAGCGGTTCGCTGCCCGCTGCACCGAGCGCCATTGCTCCGGGAGCTTCGGTGAAGCCTTCGCGCAGGCGGGCGACGATGCCGCCTTCCTGGTCAATGGCGATCAGGATCGGGTGCGGGGCGGCTTCGTGGCAGGCCTGGGTCAGTTCGGCGAGTTGCGCAGGGCTGGCGACGTTGCGCGCAAAGAAGATCACGCCGCCGATCCGTCCCTCGGCCAGCCAGCGTAAAATGTGCGGCGGGGCTTCCAGTCCTTCAAAGCCGACCATGAGCATCCGGCCAATTGTCTCTTCGGGAAACTGCATTGTTGGGTGTCCTCCGTGTTGTGTTCCGGTGAATAGGTCAAATAGAGCGGCAACGCCTCGCCCCTCCCTACGCGCTTGCCCACGCCCACACCGCCTCGCCAACGCGCGCCAGCAGCGCATCTCCGCGCTGCTCCCAGCTCGGCGGTAGCGGCAAGGGCGCGTCCAGCGCCTCGGCCAGCGCCACCACCGCGACCGTTCGCGCTCCAAAGTACACGATCCCCGCGTCCCCGCGCATCGCGCCGAGCGTGCCGGTCTTGTGCGCAAAAACGACCGCCTCCGGCCAGGTGCGCGAAAGCCGCTGATTGTACATCTGCCACGCAAGGATCGTGCGCATCGCGGCGGTCGAGGCTGCCGAGGCAAGTTGCCCCATCTCCAAGCGCGCCAACAGCGCCGCCAGCGCCCGCGCCGTGCCGACGTTGGTGGGCGCGGGGGGC
>CAZZNC010000192.1:0-5599 GCA_964655405.1 uncultured Anaerolineaceae bacterium
TAACGAGGAAGTCAACAACCTGTTCGAGCAAGCACGCATCGAGACCGATTTCGATGCTCGCATGGCAATCTACGAGCAGATCGAGGCGATCTTGTGGGACGAACTGCCCACCTTGCCGTTGTATCGCAACACCGAGCCGGTGGTCGTGAGCAGCCGCTTTAACATTGACGACGCTGTGTTGGATATTTCTTTGGGCGCGAACTTCAAACACCCAGAGCGTATCTACGAGAATTAGCTTGAACGGCGTCCGATGAGGGAAATTTCTTTGTCTTGCCGGAGGCTGCTTGTTGGCCTCCGGCAGTTCTTGAGGTGGTGAGTACAGCCATGACTCGTTTCCTGATACGCCGCGTCTTGCAAATGATCCCGTTGCTGATCGGCATCTCGATCTTGGCGTTTCTAATCATTCGTTTGGCCCCCGGTGACCCGACTTCGGTCTACATTGACCCGAACAAGCCGCCGCCCAGCGAGGAAGACTTGGCCCGTTTGCGCGCCGATTTGGGGTTGAACGACCCCGTGCCGGTGCAATATGTGCGTTGGCTGCGTCATGCTTTGCAGGGCGACCTCGGGTTTTCGCTTTCGGGGAGGCGGCCTGTGACCGACGAGGTCGGGGCACGTTTGCCCAACACGTTGTTGTTGGGGTTGGTTTCTTTGCTGCTTACTATGGTGATCTCGATTCCGATTGGGATTCTTTCTGCGGTCTATCGCTATACAATTTTCGATTACGTGATTACCTTCTTGTCGTTCGTAGGGTTGAGCGTGCCCGGGTTCGTGGTGGCGCTGTTTTTGATCCAATTCTTCGCGGTCAAATTGGGGTGGTTGCCTTCGACCAACATGCACAACGTCCGCGAAGACTACCAAGGTTGGGCGGCAATTCGTGATGTGGCCGAGCACCTGATCTTGCCCGCCACCGCGCTCAGCTTGGCGTCCATCGCGCGCTGGGCACGGTATCAGCGGTCGAGCCTGTTGGACGTGCTCAGCCAGGATTATATCCGCACGGCACGCGCCAAAGGCGTCCGTGAGCGCGACGTATTGCGTATCCATGCGCTGCGCAACGCTTTGTTGCCGATCATCACGTTAGGGGGGCTTTCCATTCCCCAACTGGTTTCCGGCGCGTTCATCATCGAATTTGTGTTCGGCTGGCCCGGCATGGGGCGTTTGGGCGTCGATGCGGCGTTGAAACGCGACTATCCGGTGATTATGGGCGTGACGATGATTTCGGCTGTTTTCATCGTCGTGGGCAACTTTTTAGCAGACATTGCATACCATTGGGCGGACCCTCGTATCCGTTATGAATAATTCACCTCTTGAACTGGACGCGCAGGCCCGCCACGATAACCTTTGGTGGTTGACCTGGCGCAATTTTCGGCGGCATCGGCTGGCGTTGTTCAGCCTGGTGTTGCTCCTGGTGCTGGGCACTATGGCGCTGCTGGCGAACGAGATCGCGCCCTACAATCCCAACGACATTGACCCACGCGATCCGCACATTGTGCGCGGCGTTCCCCAAGCGCCAAGCGCCGAGCATATCTTCGGCACCGATCAATACAACCGTGACGTTTTTTCGCGTGCGCTCTATGGGATGCGCATATCGTTGGGGGTCGGTTTTCTGGCGATGCTGATCAGTATCAGCGTCGGCGTGTTGGTGGGGGCGTTGGCCGGTTATACGGGCGGGATGCTGGATAATCTGTTGATGCGCGTCGTGGATATTTTCCTATCCGTGCCCAGTTTCATTTTGTTTTTGGCACTCAACGCCATCCTCACCCCCAGCATCTGGAACCTGATCTTCATCCTCGGCTTTTTCAGCTGGATGGACGTGGCGCGTTTGGTGCGCGCGGAGTTCCTGGCGCTCAAGGAACGCGACTATGTGTTGGCCGTGCGTTCGGTGGGGGCCACGCCGCTGCGTATCGTGTTGTGGCACATGCTCCCCAACGCGCTGGCCCCGATTGTGGTTTCGGCGACTTTGGTCGTACCCGCTGCCATTTTGAGCGAATCGGCGTTGAGCTATATTGGGCTGGGCGTGCCGCCGCCGGACGCCAGTTTGGGCAATATGTTGGAGGATGCCAAAGCCTGGATGATGACGGCTTGGTGGTTGTGGGTGTCACCGGCGGCGTTGATAGCCATCATCGTGCTGGCCTTCAACTTTGTGGGTGATGGGCTGCGGGACGCCTTCGACCCGACGTTGCGCCACCGCTAGCGCCGAAGGGGGGGCGCCCTCTTTTGCGTTTTGATGAACTCAAGGCAACGCGACCTTTAACGAAGGGAAAAGGCGCCCCATAGAACCCATAGGGTGGAGATAGCCACTGGAGAGGGGAAGGGGAAAATGATCTATTCCACAAAGCCCATGACACGATCGGTTGTTGTGTTTTTGCTGGTTTGTGTGCTTCTGGCTAGCGGGAGTTTTCCTGCCCCCGCCCACGCGCAAACGTTCCCGCCCTTCGATGTGCGCGATCATCCGGTGTCCTTGATCGCATCCTACTATGACGCCATCGCACGCCAAGAGTACGCGCGCGCTTACAGCTATTGGGACGAGAACGCGCCCGACAGGATCGCGTATGCGGGGTTTGCGCAAGGTTTCGCGAATGTGCAGACGGTGCGAGCGTTGGCGCGTCTCCCGATCATGATTGACGTGGCTGCGGGCACGGCCCATGCCGAAGTGCCGGTCGTGGTGCAGGCGACGTTGAAGAACGGGGACGAGGAGCTTTACGCGGGCTGTTTTCACGTCATTCGACGCAACGCCCCTATCGGCGATCCGCCGGTCATTGATCCGAACTGGTATCTTTATCAGGGGACATTGCAACCGGCTACCGAAGTGGATTTTGCACAAGCGACCAAGGTTTGTTCGCTGATCGAATCTTTCCCCACCTCGTTCGGAATGGACGATCAGCTTTCCCCAGTGGACCTGGTCAGTTCGTATTACGACGCCATCGCCGCCGGTGATTACGCGCGCGCTTATGCGTACTGGCAGGGCGGGCCACCCGGCCAAACCTTGTCCCAATTTGCCCTGGGTTTTGCCCACACGGAGGACGTTGGCGTGGTGGTGGCGTTGTCCTTCTATATGGACGGGGCTGCCGGCAGTCTCTACGCGACTGTGCCGCTTCTCGTCACGTCCAAAAACGCGGGAACGCCCCAATTGTTCGTGGGATGCGTGATCGCGCGTAAATCCGACGTGCCGGTAGGCGACGCAACAAGCCCCGACCCGAATTGGTATCTTTACCGCGCCGATATGCAGCCGGTGAGCAGCTTGGACTTGGGCGTGCAGCAAGTTTGGGGCGTTTGTGCCAATTCGTGAGCCTGGCTAATTTTCTTGGTTAGGCGCTGCTGCCATCGTGATGAACATGGCGTTGGCGTTCTTTTGGAATGGGCGGCACGGCGGTGCTGGTGACCTCCGTGCCGCTTATAACGGCTGTATAAGGCTTAGCCGCGCTGTTCTGCGGGCTTCAGCCAATGGTAGGCGTAAGGCTCTAGCGTGAAACGTTCGCCTAAAGCCACATTGCGACCGGTCAGCACGTCGGTCATTTCCCTGTTGGCAAAGGGGCCTAACGGCGTGGTGACGGTTGCGTCGGCGAGGTTGTGCAACGCGAGGAACGTTTCCGTGCCCTCGCCGCGCCAAAAAGCCAACACCGCCGGCGGCGCCGCGTCGAGCCAGTGCAGCGCGCCGTCGGCCAGCACGGGCTGCCCTTTGCGCGCGTGGATCATGTGCCGCAGCGTGTTGAGCAGCGAACGCGGGTCGTCCTGTTGCACGGCCACGTTGACCCGCTTATAGCCGTAAACCGGATCGTCGATCACCGGCGCGTACAAATCTTGCGAGTCGGCGGTGGAAAAACCGGCGTTCAGGCCGTCGTTCCACTGCATAGGCGTGCGCACGCCGTCGCGGTCACGCAAGGCGACGTTGTCGCCCATGCCGATCTGGTCTCCGTAGTACAGCACCGGCGCCCCGGGCAACGTCAGCAGCAGCGCATAGAGCAACCGAATTTTGCGCGGATCGTTGTCCATCAGCGGGGCCAACCGCCGCCGGATGCCAAGATTGATGCGTTGGCGGGCGTCGGGGGCGTAATGTTCCCACATGAAGGCGCGTTCTTCCGGTGTGACCATTTCCAACGTCAATTCGTCGTGGTTGCGCAGGAATGTTCCCCATTGGCAATGGGCGGGAATTTCCGGCGTGTTGTTGAGCGTGTCCACCACCTCGCGGCGGTCGGCTTGCGCCAGGGCCATGTACAAACGCGGCATCAGCGGAAAGTGGAAACACATATTGAACTCGTCCCCGTCCCCAAAGTAGGGGAGCAGCTCGCGGGGCCGCTGGGCTGCTTCTGCCAGTAACACGGCGTCGGGATAGTGCGCGTCCACCCAACGGCGGATTTTCTGGATGTAGGCGTGCGTTTCCGGCAAATTTTCGCACGACGTGCCTTCGCGCTCGAAAAGGTAGGGCACGGCGTCCACGCGGAAGCCGTCCACGCCCAAACCCAACCAGAATTTGACAATATCCAGCATGGCCTGCTGCACTTTGGGGTTGTCGTAATTGAGGTCGGGTTGGCTGCTGTAGAAGCGGTGCCAGTAGTATTGTTTGCTGACCGGATCGTAGGCCCAGTTGGATTTTTCCGTGTCCAAAAAGATGATGCGCGCTTGGCTGTAGCGGTCGGGCGTGTCGCTCCACACGTAATAGTCGCGCCACTTGGACGTGCGCGATTGGCGTGCCAGCCGAAACCAGGGGTGCTCGTCGGAGGTGTGGTTGAGCACCAGATCGGTGATGAGGTGCATTCCGCGTGCGTGGACTTCGTCCACCAGCAAGCGGAACTCTTCGAGCGTGCCGTAACGTGGATGCGCGCCGTAGAAGCTGGCGACATCGTAACCGTCGTCGCGCAAGGGGGAAGGATAGATCGGCGTGAGCCAAAGGCAGTCCACGCCCAGCCATTGCAGATAGTCCAGGTGTTCCAAAATGCCGATGAAATCGCCCCAGCCGTCGCCGTTGCTGTCGGCAAAAGCGCGTGGGTAAAGTTCGTAGAAGATGGCGTTGGTATACCAGGGCATGTTGGGGTGTCATCCTTTCAAAATAAACGGCCACCAGCTTTTGGCATAAAAACGGCTGGTGGCCGTGTTGATAGCAAGAGGGCAAAGCGCGGGCAACTAGCCTTTGACTGCGCCTGCCGTCAACCCTTCCACGATGCGGTTTTGGAAGACCAGCACCAGCGCCAGCAGCGGGAACGTCACGACCATAGCCGCTGCCATCACTTCGGCGATAGGTTCTTGGTGCGCGATCTTGCCGCTGAAGAGCGCGATGGCGACCGGCACGGTGTACGATCCCGGGTCGGTGATGGTGAAGGTCAACGCGAAAAGGTACTCGTTCCAAGCCGCGATAAAGGCCAGCAGTCCCGTCGTCACCAGCGCGGGCGCGGTCAGCGGCAGCAAAATCATGTAAAACGTCTGGAAGGTCGTCGCGCCGTCCACCAGCGCCGCCTGCTCGATCTCCGAAGGCAGCCCGCGAAAGAAACTGGTGAGCACCCACACCGTAAAGGGCAGCGTGAAGATGGGGTAGGAGACCAGCAGCGCCATCGGCGAGCCGAACACCCCCAGTTCTTTGACGATGGCAAACATGCCGGAAAGCACC
>CAZZNC010000193.1:0-5585 GCA_964655405.1 uncultured Anaerolineaceae bacterium
ACGTCGGTGAACTGAACGCCGGATTCTGCACCGCGGTGTGCTTGGATCAACCCGTAGAAGTACTTGTAGCGTGAGAGCGTCTCGACAGTCGTGCCGGACTTGGTAGAGACGATGAACAACGTGTGCGCCAAGTCTATGGCTTCGGTTGCCAGCCGCACAGATTGTGGGTCGGTGGTGTCCAGCACAATCAGCTCGGGGAAGTCCGGCAGCACACCGAACGTCTGGCGCAACACTTCCGCGGCCAAGCTGCTGCCGCCCATGCCCAACAGTACCGCGTGCGTCAGGCCGCGCGCGCGCACGTCTTGCTGCAAAGTGTGCAGCGGGGCGTAAAATTCTGCCGACGCCTCGATCACGTCCAGCCAACCCAGCCGCTCGCGGATCACTTGCTGATGGAACGGTTCGTCGCGCCAGACACTGGGGTCTTTTTCCCAAATACGCGGCAACACGCGCGTTTTGTCTAAGGCTTGCAGTGTTTCGCGGACATCGTACTCATACGCGGCAATCGTGTAGCGTTGCTGCGCCATCACGCCGCTGAGCAGCACTTGGCGTTTGCCTTCGATGGCGCTTAGCAGGCGGCGGAAGTCATTGGCGAAAGCGTCCACGCCGTCGCTTTGCAGTTGCTGGGTCACTTTGTCCATTTGCACGCCGACAGCGGCCAGCGCTTGCATCACCTGCTCGGCTTCGTCCGCTCCCTGTTCCAGCGTCAATGCAACCTTGCCGTGATCGCGGAAAGCCACCATCGTCTTCGGCGGCAGCGTGTTGACCGTGTGCGGGCCGATCAATGTTTCCACGTAGTAGGTATCCGGATAAGATGGGTTTTTGGTGCTGGTGCTGGCCCAAAGCAGCCGCTGTACGCGCGCGCCGGCTTCTTGCAATCTGGCAAAGCGTGCGCCGCCGAAAAGCGCTTGGAAGCGCTGATACGCCAATTTCCCGCTGGCAATGGCCGCCTGTCCCCGTAACTGACGGTTGCGCTGCACACGCTCGAAGTCTCCGCGTCTCTTGGCGGCACGTATATTGCTTTCCAACAGCCGATCGACCACTGTATCGATACGGCTGATGAAGAAGCTGGCGACCGAAGCAATATGTGAAATGTCCTGGTCGGCTTCCAGGCGGCGTTCCAGCCCGCGCAGATAACTTTCGACCACCGCCGCGTAATTTTCAAGCGAAAAGAGCAACGTCACATTGACGTTGATTCCGGCAGCAATTGCTTCCTCGATGGCTGGCAATCCGGCAGGCGTGGCAGGGATTTTGATCATCACATTAGGACGGTTCACCGCGTTGAAGAGCCGTTTGGCGTCGCGGATGGTGCGTTGCGTGTCGTCGGCCAGCAGTGGGGAAACTTCCAGGCTGACATAGCCGTCCACGCCGCCGGTGCGTTCATAAATGGGGCGCAGCACGTCGGCAGCGGCTTGGATATCGGCAATCGCCAGGGCCTCGTAGATTTCTTCTACATCCAGCTGCAACAAATTAGCGATAGCCTCGTCGTACTCGTCGCCGTCGGCAATGGCGCGGGTGAAGATGGTGGGGTTGGATGTCATGCCCATGATGCCGTCTTCGATCAACCGCGCCAACTCACCGGAGGTCATCAAGCTGCGGCGGATGAAGTCCAACCAAATGCTTTGTCCGTGCTTCTGCACTTCGATCAGCGGATTTGCGCTCATCGGGCGTTCTCCTCGTCAAAAGCAAAGTGTCGTAAAAAGTAAAATATAGAAAAGCGCAGCCTGCTAGGCCGCGCGCATCCTATCGAGCATTGTTCAGGCGAACATTTCGGCCATCCTCAATCGCGCTTGCTATAAGTGGCCTCGATAGCCTTTACTTTGTTATGGCGCCGTACATGGCGTTCCGCGTTGGCCTGGAAACGTGCGCTCAAAAACGCCTTGACCAGTTCTTCGGCCAGCGCCACGCCGATAATGCGCGCGCCCAAACAAAGTACGTTCATGTTGTCGTGTTCCACACCTTGATGTGCTGAATAGGTGTCGTGGCACATCGCCGCGTACACGCCGGAAACTTTGTTGGCAGCGATGCTCGCCCCCACGCCGCTCCCGCAAACGGCAATGCCGCGTTCCACTTCGCCCGCCGCGACTTTTTCCGCCACCGCCAGCGCATAATCTGGATAGTCCACCGACTGATCCGGATTGTCCGTGCCCAAGTCAAGCACCTCGTGTCCTTGCGCACGCAAAAAATCCACCAAGTACGCTTTCAGCGGGTAGCCCGCGTGGTCTGCTCCCAAAGCAAGTTTCATAGCGTCATTGTCCTTTGCTGCTACCGGTTGAGCGTGTCTTTTGCCACGTTGATTATAGCGCTAAGGACATACAGATCACAGCACAGTTTACCAACTCTGCGGGGCGGGCCGGCTGATTTTTCGGCGTTTGACCGGAATTCGCGTGCAAGTTACAATGATCGTGTCGAACGCCAAAAGCATTTGCAACTCTGCCATGTGGAGGATACGCCGTGGGTCGTTGGGAAGGTAAATATGTGATCGGCCTCACGGGCAATATTGCAATGGGCAAAAGCCTGGTGCGGCGTATGTTGGAGCACCTGGGTGCTTATACCATTGATGCCGATGGCCTGGCTCACCAAGCTATGGCCCCTGGCGCGCCCGCTTATAAACCCGTCGTTGCGGCCTTTGGAACGTGGATTTTGGACGCGGACAAACGTATTGATCGCGCTAAACTTGGCGCGGTCGTGTTTGCGCATCCCGACGCTCTGAAGCGCTTGGAAGCGATCACCCATCCGATTATCGGTCGCGCCATTGATACACTGATTCGCCGTGCGCGGCACAAAGTGGTCGTGGTGGAGGCCATCAAACTCTTGGAAGGTTGGATGGCCGACCAAGTTGATGCTGTGTGGGTGGTAGACGCCAGCGAAGAAAAGCAGCTCGAACGCCTGCAAAAACGCGGCCTTACACGCTTGGACGCTTTGCAACGCATCCGCGCGCAAAATCCGCAAGTGGACAAACTGACGCGGGCGGACGTGATCATTTCCAACAATGGCACGCCGGAAGAAACTTGGACGCAAGTGCGCGCAGCCTGGGCGAAGATTCCCCAGGCGGCAGCCGAGGAGCGCATCCAGGCAACATCCCGTCGCGTGGCAGTCAGCGAAGGCAAGATCACCAGCCCACGCGGCACGCAGGAGATCACGTTCAAGGAGCTGGAAATTGTGCGCGCGCGTCCCTCGCACGCGGACATCATCGCGGACTTGATCCAAAAACGGCAAGGTAAAGCCGTCACGCGCAGCGACGTTTTGATGAAGTCTTACATGCTGGCGATGGCCGATAGGCGTATGGTGGGGCTGGTAGGCTTCATCGTGGAAAATCTGATCACGCGCTGTGACGAGTTCTTGATCGGCGACAATGTTTCTGTGCCGCAAGTGGCCTCCGCGTTGATTGATGCTATCGAACATGCCTCCCGTGACTTGCAAAGCGAAGTGGGCTACATCTTTCTGCAACCGAACGCTTCTCAAGAAACGGTGCAGGCGTTGCTGGATGCCGGCTATGAAAAACGTGCGTTGCAGGATATCAAAGTTCCCACCTGGCGTGAAGCTGCCCGTGAAGCATGTCCGACGGGCTACACTATTTTTGCCAAGCGGCTGCGCGCTGACCGCGTGTTGAAGCCCCTCTAAACGGTCGCAGCCGGAGCAAGCGAACGAAAAATAGGTGAAAAAACATGATGGAACGCATGAGACAACAACCTGTGATCGGAAAAGTGCTCGGCGTCGCCGAACGTTACCCTCGTTTGACGGCTTGGGCTGTGCTTTCGGTCGTGTGTGTGGCGCTGTTGATTTACGAGGGGCGTGACGTGGGGCTGACCGTCGGCAATTGGTTGGCGTTGATCGTGGCGACGGTGCTCGTTTCCGGCTTGTGCATTTGGATCGTAAGCTGGGACGACGAGGACGAAGCCGACGACGCCGCTGCTCCATCTGCCGAAACGAAATCGGCGAAAAGCTAGCCGAGGAGCGCGTCCTCAAGCAGGGAACATCCAGCCCGTCTCTTATGCGAGCGCGGGCTGTTTCTTTTATTGGGCCGCAAGGCTTTAGATATTTTGGAGGTGTGCTGTGGAGCTGAAAATTGTCACGATCGAAAAGCCGGAAGCGATCAACTTCATCTTGGGACAAAGCCATTTCATCAAGACGGTGGAAGACCTCCACGAAGCGCTGGTGACGGCTGTGCCTGGGATCAAGTTTGGGCTGGCGTTTTGTGAAGCGTCCGGCGCGCGCCTCATCCGGCACTCCGGCACGGACGAGACGATGAAAGCATTGGCGATCCAAAATGCGCAAACACTTTCTGTTGGTCACAGCTTTATCATCTTCTTGGGTGAAGGCTTTTTTCCGGTCAACGTGCTCAAAGCGGTGCAGGCTGTGCCGGAAGTGGTGGGCATCTTTTGCGCAACGGCTAACCCGACTCAGGTCATTGTTGCAGAAACCGAGCAGGGGCGCGGCATCCTCGGCGTGATTGACGGCTTCAGCAGCTTGGGGGTGGAAGACGCAGAAGGCATTGCCTGGCGCACAAAGTTTCTCCGCCAAATCGGATACAAATTAGGATGAGCGCGATGGGCTACGACAAAGAAACATTCGAGCGCTACTTGGAAACCCGTCGGGCGCGCTTTTTGGACGAGTTGGGGCAGTTTATTGCTCAGCCCAGTGTGGCCGCCGACGGACGCGGCATTGCGGAAATGGCGGATTTGGCGGCAAAACGGCTGCGCGAACTGGGCGCGGACGTGACCGTTTACCCCATCGAGGGGGGATCGCCGGTGGTGTACGGGGAGATTGGCCCCGCCGATGCGCCGCGCACGTTGCTTGTTTACAACCATTACGACGTGCAGCCGGAAGACCCCCTCGACCAATGGGAAAGTGACCCTTTCACACTGACCATGCGCGACGGTGTGCTTTACGGGCGCGGCACGTCCGACGACAAAGGCGAGTTGCTGGCGCGCGTCCAAGCCGTCGAGTCCTGGTTGGCGACACAAGGGGAATTGCCGCTGCGCATCAAATGGGTGTTCGAAGGCGAGGAAGAGATCGGCAGCGTGCACTTGGAAGCCTGGGCACAACAACACGCCGAGATGTTGCGCGCGGACGGAGTGTTGTGGGAAGGCGGCGGTTACGACGACGCTGGTCGGCGTGTGTTTGGGCTGGGGCTGAAGGGGTTGGCCTACTTCGATCTGCACTGCTCCGGTCCGGCCTACGATCTGCACTCGTCCGTCGCGCCCATCGTGAGCAACCCCGCTTGGCGGCTGGTGTGGGCGCTGAGCACGCTCAAAGCGCCGGACGATACGATCACGGTAGACGGCTACACCGAACACGTTTCCCCTCCGGACGAGGAAACGTTGCGCCGCATTGACGCGATCCCGATGGACTTTGAGGCATTGCGCGCACGTTGGGGACTGGATGAATGGTTGGGCGGCATGAGCGACGCGGAGGCGCGCCGACGTTACTACACAGCCCCGACCGTTACCATCTGCGGCATTCATGCGGGCTATGGCGGTCCCGGCTCCAAGACCATCCTGCCCGCTGAAGCCAGCGCCAAGCTCGGCTTCCGACTGGTCGAGGGGCTGACGCCGGAGCTGGCGAAGCGGTTGCTGCGTGAGCAC
>CAZZNC010000194.1:0-929 GCA_964655405.1 uncultured Anaerolineaceae bacterium
TGGACGTGCAAACGGTGCTCAACGAGGTGATGGATACGGTTATCGGACTGACCGGCGCCGAGCGTGGTTATATCGTGCTGCGCGACGAGCAGACCGGCCAAATGCAATTCCGTATCGCACGCAACCTGGACCGCGAAACCCTCGACAAAGGCGAATTCATCATCAGCCGCACCATCGTCAACCAGGTGGCGGAAACGGGCCAGCCTGTGCTGACGACCAACGCACAATCGGATCCTAACTTTAGCGGCAGCAAAAGCGTTGTGTTGCACGCGCTACGCTCGATTTTGTGCGTGCCGTTGCTTGTGAAAGAGAAGGTGACGGGCGTTGTTTACGTAGACAATCGCATCAAAAATGCGCTTTTCAACCAGCAGCATTTGGAGCTGCTGATGCATTTTGCCAACCAAGCGGCCATCGCGCTCCAAAACGCACGGCTCTTCGAAGAAGTGCAAACCGCACTGGCCGAAGTAACCGAGGTCAAAGAGCTGATGGAGAACGTCTTTGCCTCCATCGCCAGCGGGGTGATTGCCACCGACGAGCAAAGCACCGTCACCACCTACAACACCGCCGCCGAACGCATTTTGGGCGTGCCGCACGGCGAAGTGGTGCACACGTCGCTTTCTGATGCCCTGCCCGTGATCTATCGCTATGTGCATAACATGCTCGACGTGATCTATCAGCATGGCTCTCAAGAGATCGTCGAAGTTGACCCGACCTTGCCGAAGCGGGGGCCGGTCAATCTCAATCTCAAGCTCACCCCGTTGCGCAACCAAGACGCCATCGAAGGCGTAACGATTGTGGTGGAAGACCTGACCGAGATCAAGAAACGCGACGCCACGCTCAATGTGGTACGTCGTTACTTGCCGCCCGCGATGGTGGACAACATCAAACGCATTGACGAATTGGGGCTGGGCGGTGAGCGCCGCGAAATT
>CAZZNC010000194.1:939-5568 GCA_964655405.1 uncultured Anaerolineaceae bacterium
CACCTTTCCGTCCAACGCCGACCCGCAGGCGCTGATGGACTTGCTCAATTTGTATCTGACCATCGGCGCAGAAGCGATCCACCAGCAAAATGGCGTGATTGATAAGTTCATGGGCAACGAGATCATGGCGCTCTTCAATACCCAGCTCAACCCAGGGGCGGCCCATGCGTGGTGGGCAGTGCAAGCCGCGCTGAAGATGGCTGCTGACTACAGCCGTTTGTTGCAACAAGAAGGCGACAGCTCCACGCCGTATTACCGTATCGGCATCCATTCGGGAGAGGCCACATTGGGCAATGTGGGCAGCCCTAGCCGCCGTGAATTTACCGCCATTGGACACACGGTGAACCTGGCAAAACGCCTGCAAGAAAACGCCGTTTCGGGGCAAATCATCATCAGCGCGGAAACATACCGGCGCTGCCAAGCCCAGCTCCACGACCCGGCCCATGCCATCGCCGTTACAGAACGACCGCCGATCCGCGTCAAAGGTGTGAGCCATGCCGTGCAAATCTATGAGATCCACCGCGCCTCTTCGCCGAGCACGAGCCAGGAATAGGGCCACGCAATGACCGAAACATCCCCCGAACAAACCGACATCTTAGACGAGCTGCATAGTCTGGAGCGCCAGGTGCAGGCCCTGGAAGATATGTTGCGCGCTCAGCACGGCATCCTGAGCCAGCGCCAGATCCAATTGCCCACCGATCCCCTGGAACGTATCTACTATTTGCGCCAAGACCTGGAAAGACTGACCCAAGGGGTAGCAGAAGCCTACACAGAGCTGGAACAATTTCGCGCGCTGGCCGGTCTCACCCATTTGATCAACTCTTCTTTGGAGCTGAACCCTGTGTTGACCGAAGTTGTCGACACGGCCATAGGGCTGACCGGCGCGGAACGTGGCTATATCATGTTGTACGACGCAGAAGGACAAATGCACTTTCACGTCGCGCGGGATGCCAAACGCCGTTCCCTGGACGGGGGCCAATTTACCGTCAGCAGCACCATTGTTACACAGGCCGCCGAAACCGGTCAGCCGGTGGTGACCCAAGATGCGCTGATGGATATGCGTTTCGATGCGCAACAAAGCATCGTGCTTCATGCGCCCCGTTCGGTGATTGCTGTGCCGCTGATCTACAAAGATCGCGTGATCGGTGTGCTTTATGCAGACAATCGCCGTATGCCGAACCTCTTCGGCGAGCGGGAAATGGCCTTGCTGGTTGCTTTTGCCAACCAAGCGGCCATTGCCATCGAAAACGCACGCTTGTTTGCACGGGTGCGTCAGATGCTGGTGGAAATTACCGAGATCAAAGAGCTGATGGACAACGTGCTCGCATCCATTGCTAGCGGTGTGATTACCACCGACACGGATAACCGCGTGCAGCTTTATAATCGCGCCGCCGAACACATCCTCGGTGTGCCGCACGAACAAGCGTTGGGCCAAACGCTGAGTGACGTGCTGCCGGGAGTCTTTGAAGGCTTCGAGGCGATGTTGGAGCGTGTCTGGCGTGAAGATCGCCAGCAGGTGGTTGAAGTGGAGCCGGTGTTGCCAGAACGCGGCGCGGTCAATCTCAGCTTGAAGTTCACTCCTCTGCAAGACCCCTCCGGCCATACTTACGGCATGGCGGTTGTGGTGGACGATCTGACCGAGATCAAGAAGCGCGACGCCACACTTAACGTGGTGCGCACCTACCTTCCCCCGAGCTTGCTGCGCAATATCGAGAGCATAGACAGCTTGGGGTTGGGCGGGGACGAACGCGAGATTTCCGTCATTTTTGCGGACGTGCGCGGTTTTACCACCTTCAGCGAACAGCTCGACCCGCAAGAGCTGATGACCGTCATCAGCAAATACCTCATGGTCTGCTCGGACGCGATCCAACTTTACGACGGCATCGTAGACAAATACATGGGTGACGCCATCGTAGGGCTTTTCAATACACAACTCAACCCACAGCAAGATCACGTTGTGCGTGCTGTGCGCGCGGCGCTTTCGATGGCCTACGACGTGCAAGCCTTGCACGAAGTGCTGCCGCCGACGCAACGCCTCTTTTACGGCATCGGTGTTGATACGGGCGTGGCGATGTTGGGCAACGTGGGCAGCCCCAGCCGCCGCGAATTTACTGCCATTGGCGCACCGGTGGACTTCGCCAAGTTGCTGCAAGAAAACGCCCTGGCTGGCGAGATCATCGTCAGCGAGCGCGCTTACAAATTGGTGCAACACGTCTTCGGCGCCGAACCACTCGAACCGCGCAAGCTTAAGGGGCACACGGATTTTCACGTGATGTACCGCGTGACAGGGCTGCGCCGCCGTCAGTAACTTTGCTGCACCGTGTCCCGAGGCTTGGCCGCGCCCTTGTCGGAAAAATCGGACAAGGGCTTTTCGCTTTTTCGCCCAGCTTGCGCCACAATCGGCGCCGTGATGTTCTGGGGGCCAGAGCGCCCACAAGCTAGAAAGGAGCAAAAGTGACGTTCGCAGCGCGCACACAGCGCGCCCGTGTCACGTCATCATGGACAGCCGTATCCTAAAAATGGCCCAAGTGCTGATCCGTTATTCGACCCGTGTGCAGCCCGGGGAACGGGTGCTCATCCGTGCTACAAGTCCGGCTGCCGAGCCGCTTTGCCAGGCGCTTTACGACGAGGCGCTGCGGGCAGGTGGGTTGCCGGTGGTGTATATGCACATGAGCCAAGAGGACCCCATCGCGCTCGAAGCAACGGTCGATCCGGCACTATTGGCCGACATCAATCCGATGTTGGCGTTGATGTACGAGCAAGCGCCGGTCGTCATCCGTATCGAGGCCGCCGAAAACACACGTAACCGCACCGCCTATCCGCTGGACGCGCAACAGGCACGCGCCCAGGCGGCCAACGGCTTGATCCAAATCCAAATGCGGAGAGAAGCTGCCGGCGAACTGCGGCGCTGCACAACACAGTTCCCCACCTTTGCCTACGCGCAAATGGCTGGCATGTCGTTGCAGCAACATGAACGCTTGCTCTACCAGGCTTGCAAAGCGCACTTGGACGATCCGGTGGCCGCGTGGCGTGCCGTTGAAGCCGAACAAGCGCGGCTGGTGGAGTGGTTGAAGGGCAAAAAGCACGTGCAGGTGCGCGGGGAAAACATCGATTTGCAACTTTCCATCGAGGGGCGCACGTTTATCAATGCCAGCGGGCAATCCAACTTGCCGGACGGCGAGATTTTCACCGGACCGGTGGAAGACAGCGTCAACGGTTGGGTGCGCTATACCTATCCGGCATACTACCAGGGCAACGAGGTTAAAGGTATCGAGCTAGAGTTCCGCGACGGCAAAGTCGTGCGTGCCACCGCCGAACAAAACGAGGCCTTCTTGCACTCTATGTTGGATATGGACGCCGGCGCGCGCCGCTTGGGTGAGTTCGCTATCGGCACGAACCGCGACATTCAACAATTCACCGGCACGATCCTTTTTGACGAGAAAATCGCCGGCACCGTGCACATGGCTGTTGGGCAGGGTTACGGCAAAACAGGCAGCGTGAACCAGTCCGTGATCCACTGGGACATGATCTGCGATATGCGTCAGGGTGGCGAAATTTATGTGGACGGCACGCTGTTTTACAAAGATGGCGAATTCGTGATCTAGTCGTCTCTTTAGGGGGATGCGCGTTCGGTTTGCAGGCGCACCCAATCGTAGGCCAGTGAAAGCGGGCGCGCGTCCTCCGAAAGCCCCAGCTCCGACGCCGAGACACACGGGTTTGCTGCCAGCGAAAGCGTGAATTGTCCGCCGGTGAGCGCAACGAAGTCCGCCGGAATGTGCGTTGGCAAGGTGTATGTGTTCCAACCTCCGGCGCGCACGGTGACCGTTCCCAGCGACAGGCTGTGCAGCTTTCCGTCTACCAATGCTTTCACCTTCACGCGCAGGGTGCGCGGTCGGTTGAAAGCCACGGCGCGCAGTGTCAACGTGTAATCATGTGGTGTCGCTGGCAGCCCGACGTAAAGCAACGCCTCGGTGTTTTTGTTGCAAGCCCAACGTCCGGTTTCTCCGCCAATGTTTTCCGGTGCATACCATCCTTCCCCCACAAATCCCGCATCTTCCAACACCGCTTTGGCGTCAGGCGCCCCCAAAGCAAGTGTATATTGGCCGTCGGCAGGCGCGGGCCACAAGCGCGGCGGACAGCCTTTGGGGTGGCTAGCTGTGCGGTATAACACAGCGTCGCGCTCAGTGGTGACGTAACAAAGTGTGTCTTGCGCGTTGAAGAAGGTGAGCGCTTCTAGGGCGCGTTGCGGTGTGAGCCAATTCAGGTGCACCACCACATAGCCGATAGGCCACTCGTTCACATAGCGCCTGAGTGCATTGGTTGCCGCGCCGGAATCAAGCGCGCGCGAATCCGTCAACCAGCCCAACAGCGGGTCGGTTTCGTAAAACAGATGCTGGTCAATGGGGATGCGCGAGAGCAGGCCGCTCACCTCGCGTTTTTCGTGCGTGATGCCATAAAACATCGCTTCAGGATGCGACCCCACAAGACGCCAACCGGTATAGGGGCCAGAAGGCACGTCCAACACCACGTAATCGTAATCGTCATAGTGCTCCGCACGCATCATGGCGTGGAAGTTGTACGGATGCAGTGCGGGGGCGGTTGGCATGGGCAAGAGCGCGCCCGTGTCGG
>CAZZNC010000195.1:0-5560 GCA_964655405.1 uncultured Anaerolineaceae bacterium
CGGCAACGGCGTATTGGTGGCGAGCGGTGTATTGGAAGGCGTATGCGTCGGCAGCGCCAGTTGCGGCGGGATATTCACGACGCGCGTTGAGCGGAAAGACTCGTTGATCATCACACGCCGCGCTTGCAACTGCACATAGTCCACCAACCCCAAAGGTGTGATCAATGGGTGGTTGAAGAAGACGATGATCTCGACGGCGTCACCCGGACCGCCCACGTCATATTGGTTGGTACCCGTTTGCCCGGGTTCGCGCACTTCACAAACACGATCGCTGCGATTGGCGCTGGGCAGATACCGCATCCGCAGCGTGTTGTGGTACTCAGAACGAACCGGCGGGCGAGAGCTGCACATCCACACATGGAACCAGCCGCGGTCACTTTCCCCAACCGTCTCGGTGGTCAGCTCTGTGCCAGCGCCATCGTGCAACCCCACATAGTGATCGCCCGGTTCCAGCAACAGCCCCGCAGCCCCGACGCGCGCACGTTTCACGATAGAAGGCATACGCGCCATATCCATGCGCAACCCCTGGTCTTCGTCCGAACCAGGTTCGCAATCCTTGCCCCAATGTCGCATAAAAGCCTGGTCTAACCCACCCGTGCAAGGCACGAGTTGATCGAGGATATATTGCTGTTGCTCCTCTTTGGTGCCGGAGGGCAAAGTCAGCCCCAGCAACGGCGCGATGTCTTCCGGTTCCCATTGGCCGGTGACCGCGTAACGCGCGGCTTCACGGGCTGCATTTTGCAGCGTCACCCAAGCATGGAAGATACGCGCAAACTCGATCACGCCGAACATCATCATCAGCAAAATCGGCAACGTGAGCGCGAATTCTGCCATCGTTTGCCCGCGTCGGCTACGCGGTTGCGGTATTACTCGTGCGTGTGTTGGACTCATGTCGTCCCCCCGTCAACGGACATAACCGCGCTGGCGCTACCGCGACAAGCGCGTAAACAGACGGCTGGCGATCTCCTCGAACACAGTGTCCAAAGAGGCCAGGTCGGTTGCGTAATAGTATTGCCCACACTGTTCGGTGGGGTCGGTCACCCCTTCACATGGCCCGGGGTCACCATACGTCGGCGGATACGGCCCGCCGATAGGATACGTGGGAACCGGATTGCGATCCTCGCGCAAGTCTTGCTGCAAGTTGTTGTCAATAAAGCCGTTGTCGCCCGCGTCTGCGATATAGCGCAACAAAGGCGCGGCGGTTGGCTCGGTTCGCACTTCGTCGCCAAACCCGATGGAAAACATGGCAATGAAGTTCCCTTGCTTGCCCCCCGGGATCACTTCGATCAAGCCCGCGAAGTCTGCCATATCGCGCGCGTAGTCGTCCGCGTCGTAACGATCAACGCAAGCCGTGTTGCCCGTTTCCGGCTCCCCAGTAGACCAGTCAATGCAAAAGTAGCGCGTTATCGGGTCGTTGTCGTTGCAAATCGGCCTCTGGAGTTCCGTCTGAGAAGGATTGTTCTCGGTGCATTCGGGCCAATGGAAAGGATTGGACGAATCGAGGAAGCAGAACGTCCACCAAGGGCAATAGCCCCAAAAGCCGTATTGTTGCGGAGAGGAAGCGTTGTTGGCCGAATTGGTGACATTGGCCGCGCCGTCCGAAAGCACAATCATCACCCAAACCGCCTCACGCCGCACATCCACCGGATCGGTGAGCGCGTTGCTGGCCGCCAAAATGCCGCCGCCGACGTTTGTGTTGCCGCAAGAAGCAATGGACTCGTAGGCATAGGGTCGCACAGTCGGCGGAGGGGGCGTAGAGCCGTTGGATTGCCAAGTCACCCATCCGTCGTAAGCGTCGGTCAACTCGCCGCACCGGTTCCAGACGCGCGTACTGTTGATCATCACGCCCATCTTTTGGTTGAGTGTGTCAATGGCAACGCTTTCGCTGCGGATCATCGGACGGAATGCAGTGCCCGCCCCGTCGGGGTCGTAGGCAATGCCCACGCGGTTGAATGTCACCAACACCACGCGGTCACCGCGCACGAAATCCAGGCGTTTGATGAACAAACGCGCCGCGTCCTTCACGTCTTTGAAGGGGCGACAGATCAACGTGGTGAAGTTCCAAGCATCGGGGTTGTTGTACCAGGGCACACCGCGATTGGTCATCGGCACGGTGGAAGCCAAGCCTTTTTCGCCACCGCCGTCGTACATGCCGTTGCCGTTGGTGTCGTGCCAGATCAACCCATTGGGCAAAACCACCCCGTTGGACTGCAACGAGCCATCCCCCACATACCCCGTGCCCGGGTCGTTGCAACAACCGCCCCAACGCTCGTGGGGAAACTTGGGATCGGACGGGTTGGTGTAACACTCCCCACGAATGCCCAATGCCCCCGTGTCGGCAGGCAAGGTCACGCCCACTTGTTGATAGTGCAGCAGCGTTGTTTCCTTGGACATAGACTCGGACGTGTCAATCACCAACGCCACGTCGAGCAATGCCGTTTCAGAAACGGACGTGGCTTCCAGCGTAATCGAGCCGATACCCAGCAGCGAAAGAAAAGTCGTCGGAGACTCGATCTGGGCACTGACCCGTACCAGCTTGTGGGGGTCGGCCCAGTCGCAAAGCTCCGTCGTTGGCATCTTCTCGTTGACCGGATTCCATTGTGAGTTGCTTTCAGGATGCGGCACACCCTGCCACGGGCCAAGCCCCGCGCGCCACTGGTAGATATCCGTTTCGCACGTTTCCACCAACACGCTACTGGCGTCAAGGTTGTGCAAATTGATGTATTGCTCAGCAGCCATAGCCACGTTGCTGTAGTTTGATCCCTCGCGGATCTGTCCGGCGGCGGCGATGGCTGCCGCGTCCACGGCGCGCCGCAAAGATGCGTAGCGCACAAACAACAGCGACACATCCGTCACCAACCCCACGAAAGCAAGCAGCGCAACAAAGGCAAACGCCAAGAGCAAAATGGATTGCCCGCGTTGGCTACGTTTCAGGCGTTGAGTCAAAAAAGCTCGAATCCTCATAAGCGTTTACACCTGCCGTTCTTGCGCATTTCAATTGATGTCCGGTTCGGCTGCTGTCACAGGGAAAAAGGTCCAAACATGAATCGTTTGCCCCTGCGCGACCGGCCCCAAATTGAACCAGGGCAGCCCGAAAAGTTGATGATGTTGCCAGAAGATCTCGACCAACACCAAGCCCGAATTGGGCACGCGCTGGATCTTACGGGCACGGTCCGAATCGCCGTTGAAGTCCAACATTGATTCGACATCAGCGGTGGAAAAAGGCGATCCCAAACATTGCTTGCCGGCGCCGTAATCCATACGGTGGTTGCCACGAAAGACATAGCCGCGAACGTTGTCCCACGAAGCATCGAAACGCGACGAATCCTCGTTGGTATCCGACCCGTCCCCGTCGTGGTTCCAGTCAAAGGGATCGTAACTATCGTCACCCTGGCACTCGTTCGCGCGTGCAGGATACCGCCCATAGACGCGCACATGCGGGTTAGCCCCGCCTTTGCCCTCTAGGAAATAGCCAAAAACCGAAACCACCACATCGTCGGTCGTGTCGTTGAATTCCAACGGGGAAAGGTTGCGGATGACCGAGCAAGCCACACCGTCATAGTAACCAAATGGCCGCTCGTCCCCATCAACATAGCCCCAGTTGGCAAGATCGCCCGGGCCGGGCCAGGTCGTTTGGTTATCGGTATCGAACTTGTTGAAGTAACCGGCCAGCTCGTCACAATCCATGCGGTTGCGCTTGAGTTCTTCGCCCGGAGACCACTCCAAAGGATCGCGCGTGGCCCCAAAACGCCCCGCTTCACGCACCACATCAAGCAAGGTCAGGTAGTTGTTGGCGTACCAGCCAATTTCCACCAGCCCCATCAGCATCACGAGCAAGATGGGCAGCGTCAAGGTCAATTCGACCAGGCTTTGCCCCTTTGCATCGCTCGGTGTTCCGTCCAAGATGGCGAGCACTTTGCGCAATCTAGCCCGCATGGGTTCACCTCAAATCCAAATTAGAACAGCCATCGTCAGAAGACAACCGCAGGTAAGCAAAATGAACACGCCTAGCACGTCCGTTGCCAGGCCCGAACCTCTGCTACTGATGATACCATAGCCCCCTGGCCGCTCCCTGTATGTATATTGTGAGGAGTTTATAAGGATTTGTCAGAACAGTGTCAGGAATAGGACATTTGGCCTACACAAAAGCGAGGTGATCGTGCGATCACCTCGCTTTGCATACCCGTTTGAAACGTTCTTTACAGTGTAACGAAACCGCGCTTTTGGATCGCCTGGGCCACACGGTCCACCGCCAACAAGTAAACCGCCGAGCGCATGTCAATCTCGCGCTCTTGCGCTACCGTGTAGGCGTGCTCGAAGCTGTTACGCATCCGCTTGGAAAGTCTTTCGCGTACCTCTTCGATTTCCCAGAAGTAGAATTGCAAATCTTGCACCCACTCGAAGTAGGAAACGATCACGCCGCCCGCGTTCGCCAAAATGTCCGGCACAACGAGAATGTCGTGTTCCTTGAGGATTTGGTCAGCCTCAAAGGTCGTAGGACCGTTCGCGCCTTCGACAATCACTTTGGCTTGGATCTTGTCGGCGTTGTGCTCGGTGATCTGGTTTTCGATGGCGCAAGGGGCCAACACGTCACATTCCAGCTCCAACAATTCGGCGTTGGAAATGTGCTCGGCGTCTCCGCCGTAGCCTTCCAGCACGCGCGCCCGCTTGATATGCTCGTTGATGGCCGGAAGATCCAGCCCGTTGGGGTTGTAAAGGCCGCCGGTCACGTCGCTGATGGCAATGATTTTGGCGCCGTATTCGTCATGCAAGATGTTGGCCGCGTAAAAGCCCACGTTGCCATAACCCTGCACAGCCACCTTTGCCCCTTCCGGAGACATGCCGAGCTTGTTCAGCATCTCCACCGTCGCAATCGCCACACCGCGCCCCGTGGCCTCGGTACGCCCCTTGCTGCCGCCCAAAATCACGGGCTTGCCGGTGGTGATCTCCGGACTGAAGTAGCCACGGTGGGACGAAAGCTCGTCCATGAACCAAGCCATCGTTTGCGCATTGGTGTTCATATCCGGCGCGGGGATGTCCCGTTTGCCACCAAGGATCGGAGCGATCATCTTGGCAAAACGGCGCGTCATCCGTTCCAGTTCGTGCATCGAAAGCTGCGAAGGGTCTACGCTGATGCCGCCCTTCGCGCCGCCGAAGGGCAAGTTCACGGCAGCGCACTTGAGCGTCATCAACATAGCCAGTGCGCGCACTTCCTCGATATTCACGTCGGGATGGTAGCGGATGCCGCCCTTGCTCGGGCCGCGTGCGGAGGAGTGTTGCACACGGTAGCCGCGAAACGTGACAATGCGCCCGTCGTCGGTGGCGATGGGAACAGTGACGGTCATTTCCAGCTCGGTCTGCCGCATGATCTCGGCGATGCCCTCGTCCAGCTCCAGCCGCTCGAAGGCCGTGTCAAAAAGCGCTAGCGTGGTTGCCAGCATGGGGTTCTGTGTTTCTTCGGTCGGAATTGTTGTGCTCATTAAGTTTTTTCCCTCATCCTGAATCAACTATACTTTCAGGTGAACACACGGCGGCAAAAAGTGCCCTTTTGCCAACATGA